>SUVZ01000279.1 GCA_015061765.1 Lentisphaerota bacterium | reverse complement strand
TCCTTCTTGTTAAGGTTACGATTTTTTTGTTATATCAATGAACTTTCCGTCTTTGAACTCAAAGAAATCAAGCCTGATCTGTGGTGGATTCTTCTTTGGATCCATGCGCCAGCCTTTCCAATTGCCGTTCATAGGGCGCACCACGAAGAATATCTTTCTGTCCGATTTAGTAATAGACTTTGGAACAAGGTCAAAACCTTCACCACAATACAATTTAACCTTTTCATTTTTCTTGAGATCGGCACTTACAACCGACGTCCCGCCGTAATTGCCAAAGAAAAGGTCTTTTCCGTCCGTGGCCATCGTCTGAACACCAAAATATATCTCATAACCAAGATCAACATCCACATTGTCCTTCTCTTCAAGATTCAGCCCAAGACGCTTCACGCAACAAAGTGGATGCTTCTTGTGTCCCCATCTGTCAACGCCAATATATATGTTATCAGCAAGAACCGCTATTCCATCAAGCGGCTCCGTGAATCGCTTTTCGTCAACCATGTTGAGATTCTCATCCCACACGCGCACAAGCCCCTGCTTCTCACCCGGCTTTACATCGCGCAATACAAATGCTCCGTATATCTTACCATTTGCGTATGCGATATCGCCAAGATGATTCGGTGCCGTGACAGTTTTAATAACCTTCCCATCCCAGCCAATTTTGATTAACCCCAACTGGTGTGAGAGATATACGGCCTTATCAGAACAACAAGCTCCCTGGATGTGGGTCGCTCGCCCCTCAAGCAACATATCAAGTTCATGAGGAATAGTCATGACTGGTGTCATTTTCGTGTTGCCTGCAAAAAGAATTGGCGCAACAGCAGCTATTGTGATCAACAGTAATTTTTTCATTTTTGTTTTCCTTTCTTATTTCAAAAAGTCTTTCCCTTTATGAACGCCGGGCCGATTGTGACATCCGGAGGGAAGATTCCGGTCTTAAGATAATCCAGGACGGTCCCTGCGATGGTGCGGCCGCAGGCCATCGGATCCACCTCCGTACGCGTAAGCGGAATCGGAGAAACAAGACCGCTTCCGCATGAGCTGGTTGCAAACGTCGCCACACGCACATCCTCGGGAATACGAACCCCTGCCCACAGCATTGCCGTAAGCGCACCTGAAGCTATATAATCGTCATCAAAGAACAATGCTTTCGGCAATGAACTGTTTGGCCGATCCGCAAGCTTTGCATTCATGAATTCAAGTGCGCACTGTGCGACAACCGTTCCTGACGCACCGGGCGGCGTTTCAATGGACCATACATTCGACCGTATCCCTTCCGCACAAAGTGCCTTGACCACGGAATCAGCATCCCACGCCGACATGACCGCAACCTCGTTCACGCCCATCTCGCGACAATGCGCCGCGAACGCCGCATTCGCCGAATCGCAACTCCACCGTATCACACCTGCGCAGCCGCGCGGCAATCGGCCGACTTTATGCGCTGTTTGACGAATAAATGCCGTACCTTGCCTTGAAAGCCAATTCGATATCTCTGTTTTGTCATGCAGCTGCACCACAAGGTCCGTCTGCTGACGAAGCATCAGCTCCAGAAGCGAAAAGTCGAACTTGCCGTTTGGCTTGCGGGGAACCGTCACCGTCTGCGCAAGGTAGCCGTTTGAGGTAAACTCGTCCCTGAGAATGGCGGACAGCGCATTGTCCCAAATGTTCCCGGACGGTGGCACAACGATAAGAACCTGCCCCTTCCACAATGGACGGTCAGGGGCACACACGACGCTGCCGATAGCCGGGCGCGGGCTTATCAGGCCCTCCTCGCGAATCATGGCGATCGCCTGTTCGGCAACGCTCTTGCCGATTTCGAGAATCTCCGCAAGATCGCGAACCGGCGGGAGGATTTCGCCAGGCTGATAGAAACCAGTCCTTATGGACATGCGCAATCCCGCGGCGACCTGAGACACCAGATCACCGCGCCGCGAACGGTCAATCGAGAACTTCGGCTTCTTGAAATCCTTTTTCTTCATACGCGGCATATTATAAGACAAACAAGACAAGTAAGTCAATAGGGTATAGGCGGACAAAATCATACGGACAAAATCACACTCCCCATTTTTAGCAAACAGTACCAAAGGAGGCTTTATGACATAAAGACCATTCTACCGTCCGGAGCTTTCTAGCCATGGGATGGCAGCGTAATCAACGGCTAAAAATGCACATTGTCCGAAACGCTGATTCACAGGTATCATCATGTGATATAATCGTCGCCATGAAAAACGATTGCGTATTCTGTGCCATCGCCGCCGGCGAAATCCCGTCATTCAAGATCTATGAAGACGAGCTTGTGCTCGCCTATCTGGACATCAACCCCTTCACCGAGGGACATGCCCTTGTTATCCCCAAGGAACACAGCAGCGGCCTTCTGGATACTGCCGACGAGACGCTTTCCGCACTCATCGCCCGTGTGAAGAAAGTCGCCGACCACCTGAAAAAGACACTTCCCTGCGACGGATTCAACATCCTCCAGAACAACGGTGAAGCCGCGGGGCAGACCGTCATGCACATCCACTTCCACATCGTTCCGCGATACGGAAAGGAAGAGATCGAGTTCACCAGCCACAAGGGCGACATGGACGAACTGAAGGCTCTCGCGGAGAGAGTCAGGATGCAGGGCTAATCCCTCAGCCTTTCGCGCGGAAGCGATGGGTTCCGCCCAAGCGACCTTTCAGCTCGAATCCATCCGTGCCGAACACTCCGAGTTCGCGAAGGCCCGGGGTGTCGAGCGCCATCGCGCCGCACGGCAGCATCACCAATTCCCGGGAAGTGGTGGTGTGGCGTCCCTTGCCGCTCCACTCCTGTATCTCGCCCGTCGCCATCCATTCCTCGCCGGCAAGGGCATTGACCAGGGATGACTTCCCGACACCGGAAGACCCAACCACGGCAACCGTCCTGCGAGGCTGCACATATTCACGCACAGCATCCATTCCCATTCCGGCATGGGACGACATGCGGATCAGCGGCACATCAAACGTCGAAAGTTCGGCGGCCTGACTCTCTCCATCGGCGATGTCGCACTTCGTCAGCAGAACCACAACGCGCGAACGGCAGCCGGACCGATCCGCGAGCGCAAGCATGCGCTCAAGACGGGCTGGCGATGCGTTTCCGTTGACCGCCATTGCGAAGAAAAGCGTGTCAAAGTTCACGGCAAGCGTCTGCGCCCGCATACCGGAAGATGATGGATCCAAACGTTCAAGCTCGGAGAAGCGGGGCAAAAGCTCCGTAATGCGGCTTTCCCCCTGGGGATTGTACTTGAAGCGCACAAAGTCGCCCGTTACGGGTCTGGGCAGGTCGCGGAATGCAGAGGCTTTCGTGCGGGCAAGCGCCTCGCCCTCCGGCCGCTCGGCGCATATGAGATGGAAATAGTCTCCGTGGGCGCTCACGACGCGTGCGACACCCTCCGTTTCGGGACCATCATATCCCCATTCCCTCAATCTGCCGTCTTTCATCAACCAACTACCGGTCAGACCTCGAACGGGTCGCAGAACTCACGCTTGAAATTGTACCCGCCGACGAAATCCTCCGGGGAGTCCTTCGCGGTCTTGCCGATGCGCTTCGAATCGTACAGGTTGAAAACAACCGCCCCGACGTCTTCACAGCATCGCAGCCCCCAATCGTTGAGAACCGTATAGGCGAGAGGGCCGTATGCATCGAGCGCAAGATCCCGGAACACCTCGAGAAGTTCCTGTCCCGTCACGTGTCCCTTGGCGCTGCTGCACGCCTCATGAATCACATCAAGGACAAAATCATATGCCCGCGAGTCGAAACGGTCATCCTTTTTCAGGATGTCGGAGAAGTCATCCTTCTCGTATATGATTTCTGGAACATTCATTTCACGCCTTCACCATCATTGCCAATCTCCGGGAAGCGCAGACATGACAGCCTCCACCACCTGCTCCAAGTTCAATTCGGACGAGTCAATCTCAATGACTCCATCTGCCTTGCGAAGCGGCGCATGCTTACGCGAGGAATCGATCCTGTCACGGGCAAGAAGCGATGCCTTGACGGCTTCTGCCGACTGTTCAGCGATTCCCTTCTCGACCTCTTCCTTCTGGCGGCGCATTGCGCGCACATCCGCAGATGCGGTGAGATAGAAACGCGCAGGCGTATCGGGAAACACGGCAGTGGTGATGTCGCGCCCCTCGACAACGAGATCGCCAAACCCGACAAGGGAACGGAGAATCGCAGTGACGCGGTCACGGACGGCCTTAACCGTCGCGACAGGCGATGCGTGTGCGTTTATTTCCGGGGTGCGTATTCGGTTCCCCGGCTCCTCGCCCTTCACGAGATACTTTATGCGCCCGCTCTCAGGCACACACTCGATCTCCACTTTTCCGGCAAACTCAGCCACTGCATCCGGATTGGACGTGTCAATGCCGTTCTCAAGACACTGCCAAGTCATTATCCTGTACAGCGCACCGGAGTCAACATGGAGGAAGCCGAGCTTTTCGCCGACCAGACGCGACACGGAACTCTTGCCCGCGCCGCTGGGACCGTCCACCGCTATAACCTTAGTCATCTGCCGCCTTCTTTCGGTTTTGTGGCGCAATTTGGGGACTTAGCGCCCCTCCTGCATCTCCTTTACGGATTCAAGTATGGCGTCGGCCATGTACTTGAGCTGTTCATCGGAAAGTCCGTATATCGGCAGATGGGTGAAGCGCCTGTCGAACACATCCTCGCACACGGGGCACGACGCCGCGGCTGCTTCTGGATCCTGCCCCATTTCCCTGACGGCGGCGAAGCGGTAGAGAGGCCCGAAATGAGGAATGTTCGTGACGCCCTTCGCGTCCAGCTTCTGCTTGAGCTTCTGAACGTCTCCGCCCGCCTTTTCGGGATCGATCTGAAGTAGGTAGAGGTGGAACGTGGGATCGATGTCGGCATTGCCGAGATCCTGCGGAATGATGGCGGGATTCCCGCTCAGCCGCTCCGTCATGTATGTGGACTCGCGACGGCGTTCGGCAAGTATCCTGTCGTAGCGCTTCATCTGCTGGATGAGACCGAGAGCCTGAATTTCCGTGACGGACGTGTTGGCGCTCATGAAAGGACCATACTTGCCCTTGATGCAAGAGACGTCATAGAGCCAGTTCTTGATCCTGTTCGAGAAATCGACGCCGAGGAAGCGTGCGCGACGGGCTTCGGCACGGAACTCAGGGATGTTGGTGACAAGGATGCCGCCTTCGCCGAAGGAGGTGCAGTTCTTCACCTCATGGAAGCTGTATGCTCCGAAGTGGCCGATGGTTCCGAGTTTGCGTCCCTTATAGGAACCTCCGAAGCCGTGCGCGGCGTCCTCAAGCACGATGATGCCGTGCCTGTCGGCAAGCTCCATGATCGGATCCATGTCGACGGGATAGCCGCCGATGTGCACCGGAACGATCATCTTCGTCTTCGGGGTGATCTTGCGCGCAACGTCCGCAGGATCCATGTTGAGGGTCTTGGGATCGACATCCGCGAACACAAGCCTTGCGCCTGCGCCGAGCGGATACGCCATCGTCGCGATGAACGTGATCGCAGGGACGATCACCTCATCGCCGGGCTTGATGTCGGCATAACGGTACGCGACCTCGAACGCGCTTGTGCAGTTCGTCACGAACAGCGAACTGCCCGACTCGACGCCAAGGT
>SUVZ01000278.1 GCA_015061765.1 Lentisphaerota bacterium | reverse complement strand
TTTTTGGGTTTTTGTTGAACTCCCGCAGCCACCCGGCCACGGGAAAGTGAAATGAAAAAAGCCGCCGGACCAAACGGCCCGACGGCAAAAAAAAAGACCCTCCGGCGCAATGCCGAAAGGCTGATGAAATATATTTGAAACTACAAAAAAACGCGCCGTTACCGACGCGCAAATGGCTTCATGGTTTATATTTTCTTCCTATCGCAAAATCACTTTTCTTGAAAAAACAATGTCAAACCCGCCGCATCCATCGACAAATCCAACATCCCCGACATCCTCGCCAAGATTTGACGCAAATCCCCACTCCGCAATATTTTTCGTAAATTCTTAAGAATGGGCCATAACGTCAAGAAGATGCATACGCGGCCCCATAGTCTTCTCCTTGCTCTCCCTCCGATTGCCAAGAACAACACCCGCAAAGTTATTTGCAGGATCTACGGCGATTGCACCGCCTGTCCAACCCGTGTGGCAGATTGCGGACGAAGAGAATCTTGTTTGGGTCCATACCGAGAATGTCGACTTAGACGCCGTCATATCCCAACCAAAACTACGACGGTGTCCATCATTATCGAACGAAGGCGTGAACATCAGCTCATAGTACGCTTTGGGAAATCGTTCGCGCCTCAGCAGATCCGTTGCGAACAGCATCATGTCCGGTGCTGTTGAGAAGTTTGCACCATTTCCCATCGGACGCGGAGCAAGATGCGCACATAAATCGTTATGCTCACCAATCTTACGCTTCGGACCGGAGTATGTAGACTGCGGATATTCAGCAACATTTGAATCGTCAATGACCGTGTTCCATGTTGTACGATTCATACCAAGAGGTCCCCAAAGCATCTTTCTTGCCGCCGATTCCAACGACAAACCGGTCACTCGCTCGATGATCAACCCCAGATAGATGAAGTTGGAGCAGGCATAACAGAACCGCTTCCCTCGAGGCCATACTGGGCATTTCCGGAAAATCTCTGTGAACATCTTCTCTGTATCCGGCGTCATATAAGGCTTCGAATTGTCGAATCCGCCAGAATGTGTCGCAAGATCTCGTACGGTTATGCGACAGCCGCCCTTCGCCAATACATGCTCTGGAATGTATTCCGTAAACGGTGCATCGATATCCAACCTACCCTCAGCGTACAGTATAGCGCATAACGCAGCGGTCTGAGTCTTGCCGACAGAGGCAAGGTCGAAAAGTGTGTCTCGCACCACCGGCAAATACGGCTCGTCAAGCGTGCGCATTCCGCATACGAACATATCTCCGCGGGTCGAGGCACATGCAAGCCCTGAATAGAGCCCTCTGGCAACATACTCGGAAGCAATCTTGCACAACATTCCTCGATCACCTCCGCACGGGAGACTGCATCCTCCAAGAGCATACACCCCCGCCATATAGCATGCCATATTCAAAAACTCACGTCTTTTCATCTCAATAGGTCCTCCAACAAATCCAACGATTTGTATTTCCCTCGCTACCTCAGGGTACGCATAAGTTCCCCCTTCAACCCTGAAATCACCCGGACATCACCATTGCATCACCTTATATCCTTTTCTTTATGGACATGACAATCAGATTCCAATACACTCCATGACAAGCGTAAATATCCCGACTTCGGCAGATTAACTCTGTTGACACCAGACTTCAGCAATTGCAAAGGAACGGAGTTGCCGAACGTGTCGAAAGCCTCGGCTTTTAACGGTACTGACGGCAAGTCCAATACCACAGAATCAGCAAACGCTCCATTGACAACAATCACCCGTCTATCTGGAGCACCGATATCCACAGTAAGATTTGATTGATAGACACAGAACACACGTTCATTCGGACTTTCCCCCTCAAGAAGCGGATAGTCCGATGCGGGATAATGTGGCTTGAATTTTCCTTTGAGCAAAGCTTCACGATGCTCCTGTGAGAAACGGAGCCAATGCGCCAGCATCTGTTTATGTGACTCGGATAGAGTCTTCAGTCTGACGGAATACTGCACAACGCCAAAGAGAGAGTTGATGATGCATCGTGCAGCAGATTCGGGCGATTCGTCCGCCCGCCACTCGAGCATATCGCCATGAACGGCGGTTTTCCCAGATGTAAGTCGCAACCGGGCGATGCGCGTACGGTTCTCGACCATCGAAAGTGGACAATCCGTCGCACGAATCATATTGCCAAACTTCCTTATGCACGGCCCGATGTACGGCTGCCGGAACTCGATGAGTATATCGGGTTTGATTGCTTTCAGTCGCGCCATCACATCTGTAAGAAGCCGTTCTACGGCAAGAGGAATACTCTTTATATCGCGTCCGGCATAGTTTTCCGCTACCGCAGGATCATCGCCCTTCAATTTGAAGCGTCCGATGAAATCAAGTTTGAGTCCATCTAAATCCCATTCCCTTACTGCCTTTTCATAGGTATTCAGAAGAAATTCGCGCACTTCAGGAAATCGCGGATCGAGAATCCATCCACCCCAACAACTATTCTCCTCAGGCAGAAGCTTGCCCTTAAAATGAGAAAAGTTTGCACTTTTTTCACCGATGAACGGAACCGAATACCACAGCATATACTTAAACCCGAGCGCATGAACTCGCCTCACATGTGCAGCCATGTCAGGAAAATTCCGCCCCGCCTTCCAGTCGCCGCAAAACATGTAGCCTACTTCCGTGCGCTTGCCGATTGGCTGATCAATCTGCCATCCGTCGTCCGTTATAAGAGTGCGCATACCAAGTTCCGCCGCAAGAGCGCATTCTTCCTCAACAAGCGAGTCCGATATATCTTGGTGAAATGTGTACCATGTTGAATACAACGGATCAAAGGCACTTTCTGGCGTTTCCATCGGTCGTATTCCGGCGGATTGCAACATCCATTCCGATGCATCGCCTAATGCCTCACCATAGAAGACGTTGCGTGAGTCAAACACAATCTTTACGGAATATTCCTTCAGCGGCGCTTCGTTCTCGGTGAAAAAGAGAAAAGAGCAGTCAAACCCCATTCGCTTCTCATTGATTAAAGCGCGGAATTCCGTCTTCCGACACGATTCGGAACATGCAACCGTCATCCGATTTCGGTCATTTGCGTCCAGGAATGCATACAGTGGCATCCACGATGCCAACTCTGCCTTGAACGGAGTACCCCATGGTATACCATAGTGCGTTGAATCTGCGCTCCAGACATGATGGATGTCCTTTTGTGACATGAACCACTTGACCGAAAACTGCGGCGGAGGCATTTCGGATTCCGTGCGGAGTTTCACAGTGACCGTCGAGATTCCGTCCGCAATCAATGTCTTTGACATTTCGAACTTCCAAGATCCCGGTGCATCACAGTCCAGCGTAACATCCCCTATACCCGGAATCACAACCGACGCAAAAAGTAAAATCGATGAAAAGGAAATCATGACCTAACCTCGCCTATCAACTTCTTCCACGACATATTTATACTTCAACCTTTTTATCTACCAGTGGATAAATATCCATAAAGACCATCTATGACCCGGCCTACAGCGAGACGCCAGGCATCGACCCTCCGCTGATCTTTTGCCTTTACTAGCGCCTCACGTTCAGCAAGAAGCGACTTCGCCTTGGATAGCAACGCAACAGGAGGTCGACTGCCTTCTACTGCCGCGCCGGCACGTGTCAGAGCCTTTTCAAGCGCATCCATGTAAGCTACATCCTCCAGACCTTCACGTACTGCCTCCAGCATTTTTGTCGGCACCGGCTTCTTATCAAGACCGCGCCAGCAAAGACCTTCGTCGTAGCCATCTCGGGAATCCCAACCATCGTCACCATTCGGTCTAAACACGGTCCAGAAGGCAAACCCATCCAGATTGTGCATGTAAGCATCCCACGGATAAAAACGGTAATAGTCAAGAATTGGCTGACGCACCATAAACTGCGCACATCTGTATGTCCACACCTTGCATCCTTTTCCCCTCAGTCGACCGATCGTATCGGGTCCTTTCTTAGGATCGCGGCAAAGCCCATATGTGACAGCCCATACCTTGAAGAATTCTGACAATTTTGCCGCCTCTATGTCATCCATCGTTGCACCAGTGGGCGGCGGGGTGGAAATGTATGTCGCAAGGAAATTAAGATTGGTGTTCCAGTTCCATACCGCCTCTCGTTGAGATGCTTGTTTCGGTATGTCCGCTTTGCTAAATTCGTCGCGCAGAAGGCTATGAAACACGAAGTCGTCATAGTTGAAGCCCATATTGAGAAGACGACTGGAGAACACATCAAACCAAGCAACGGATATTGGCGTTCCCCAACCAATGACAAACTTCATACCAAACTCTTTCGCTCGGCGGAGAAACTTCTCATTGCCATTAAGCGCAAATTGATCTTCGAAATCATGTGCCTTGTCAACCTTGCTTTTTCCTTTGTTTGGTCTACTATACCAGCCTTTGTCGTCGTAGAGACCGTATTGATAGCGATAATACTGCGTCCAACCGTGCGTGACATGGTAGTCGTGCGTAAGCTCAAGTAGTGCCACCTCATCCTCTGCGAAAGATCCCGGCCCCCAGAAAAAGCCGCTTATCGGCCAGTCTCGCGTTTCGGGGAGCGTAAAGTTCCACAGTTTCACGGATACTGGCAGATTGCGGTCAGTTACGGCAAGGTCATTTGCACTTTTGAAGGCTAAGTGCGTCTTGTATTCACCCGGCTCAACGCCACGCGAATTGAACATCACCCAAACTCTCTCTGTTCGACCTGGAGAAACCGTAACTATGTTGCCGGGCGTACGCACGTGCGGCGCAGTGACAACCTCGCTTGCGAATCGGACAAACGGTTCTGAATACACCTCAAATTGATCTGTCGACAAGAAAGCCTGTGTCTTGGTACGCTCCACACTCTGTGGGTGTATGCGCAGGTCGAGACGTGGTCCGCACAGAACTCCCATAATATTGAGGCACACCGCCTCGCGCTCATTTCCAGCCTGCTCAAAGTTTATTGTTCGCGGCATGCACATCGCATTTTCTGGAGGCATGTCGTGCGGGGTTCCACGCTCCCATGGATCGGTCTGCCAGACAACATAAGCATGTTTCGAGGCGAAAGCATGAAATCCGGCGAACTGCGACAAAATTACATCGGCATCCTTTTGCGGTATGGTACGTTCTGCCGCAAGGTCATCCGCAAAACGCTTTTCGAATGCATCAAGCGTCGCCTCCATCTGGCGTATGCCCGCCCATGCCTTTTCATGAATCGGATGTTTCGACTGTGCAAATGTCGCTGCGCATCCGCGCACCTCCTTGAACCGTACCTTATCTTCTGCAAAACGCTCGTAGAACCGCTTGCGTAATGCGTCTTTACGATATGCCTCTCCCTCTGCCACTAAACGTTCTGCGTCAATTCCTTTTGGCTTCTCGAACAAAAGCTTTGCGAAACGTGCGCGCTGACTGTGCCCAGCAGAAAGCAGCATAGGCGATGACCCGACCTTGATCTTTGGCGCATGAACCGTACGGCAGATCCTGATACCGACAAAATCTCCGGCCACCGGACGATCTATCGGAATTCCCGCAAACGGAAGCTTCATTTCCATAGTCCAACGGTCGCCGAATCTCTTCGTGGCGTGCTTTTTCCCTCGCACCCAGTAGTTTTTGATACCGTCGCGCAAATCGGCCAACGAATTGATTGGATTCAAAACAAACT
>SUVZ01000277.1 GCA_015061765.1 Lentisphaerota bacterium | reverse complement strand
CGACGCCGCCCCGAGCGAACGCACCACGGTCACGGCGTGGATGCGTCCGTCCGAACGCTCGACTATGCGCGCCATGCTCGCCTTGACGTACTCCTCGGGGATGGGCAGCAGATTGGACTTCATGTCTTCCAGCGCTTCCGCCAGGTCGTCCCCAAGCGCACCGGGCGGCAATCCCTGAAGCATCTTGTGCAGAAGAGGCCCCGCCCCCTTGAACAGCGCACCCGCCATCGCGCCGACCGTCGATGTCCCGTCCACATTGCGTATGAACGACGCCATCATCTGACGCTGGTCAACGGCCGCCGAATTGACGAAGTAGGTTGATATCACATTGCGCATGAACTTCCCGTAGCCGCCCTCGGAGGACGTCATGGCGCCGCCGACGATCTCGTCGAAGTCCTTTGACCATACCGGATCCTCCGTCTCCTGCGCACCGTCCGCGCCTTCGGCTCCGAGTCTTCCGAGCAGCATTCCCTGCACTTTGTCCATTGCTTCGGACACACCCCTGTCGATCGCCTTTTCCACGCCCTTCAATGCCGCGGCCATTTCGTCAAGCGACGCCACAAGCATCTCCCTGTCGCGTGCCATTGACAGGGCGACGTCCGAAGCCGCCTGCCGCCCCTGCCTCGCATCCCCGAGAAGTATCCCCGAGACAAACCCCACGGCCCTGCCCAGGAATCCGACGTCCTGACTCGCCGGGGAATTGGCGCGGATGAACGCATCCACCGCCGCGTCACGTTCGGCTTTCGGCTTTTCGGCATTGTCGAGAAGGAACAGAAACACCCGTTCCAGGAACGCATCCGGGAAGTTCCGTATGAAGCTCGCGGGCAGGAACGGACGGGCGAGCAGCCCGAACATCTCACCGAGATTGTCCACCATTACATCCGGGAATGTCGCGATGAGGCTAGGATCCTTCGCAATCTTGACCACTGCGGAGACATGGCGCCGCATCACGCCGAGCACCCTGGGCGGGAGTCCTTCACGCGTCGCCCTGTCGTAGTCGAACGGATTGGCGTCGAACACCAGATCGGCCAGGAATTCATGCACTTCCTTCACATCGCCGGTCAGGGACGTCCCTGTCGCGCGCCCGGACGGAGGATTCGCGTCGTACATGTTGACCCGGTCTGCGCCGACTATATTCTCTATCTCGTCGCAAAGCTCCGCCGCATCCCAGCTTACGACCGTGTCCATTCTGATGGTGCGGTCGATCATCGCCTTCACCGCCGCATCAGAGACGCTCCCCGAACGCATGCAGTACCGGCCGTCTGTGACGCCCTCGGCTATGTCGAACAGTTCACGCGTGCTCACGCTCGCCAGAACCGCAGGATCGATTCCTAGGCTCCCCTTCAGATAGCGCAGACACAGCTCCCTTGACCTGCTTCTCTCCGCCACATCGGGAGACAGTCCGGAACCTCTTATCTGCGGAAGCAGACTCAGCACCACGTGCTTTCCGAACCGGTCGACATTCGCGATGGCGTCGTCCTCGAACATCTCGACAAACTCGCCCGCCGTCTTGCCCGCCCGGAAGTTGAGTCCATCCACGCCGAACACCAGCGTACCGGCCTGCGTCAGATGCAGAGAAACCTTCCTTCCCATGAACTCAACCACCTGCGCACTGTTCGGCTGCGCACACGCGAGTTTGCGCAATGCGCTCAGCATCCGGGCGATGTCCTCGCCGTTCGCGTCCGTCATCGACGGAAGCCTGTCACCCTTCAGCACGGCCACGATCTCGCCCGGCCTGCCCTTGAGATTCATCCCGCGGTCGTTGAGCTGATTCGTCTGCTTCAGCCTGAACAGCCTTATGAGGTCATCCTCCGTGACTTCATCCGGCGTCCGTCCCGTCTGGCGCTGAATGAACATCGGCGCCTCTTCAAGCCTGTACTCGCACAGTGCGGCCATGACCGATAGCTTGCGCAGGTCCCTGGTGGATATCTGGTCGAGATGGAATCCGCAATCGTTCACATACCGTATTATCCTTTCAAGGTCGTATGTACCGAAGCACCATGCCGTAAACGCAGCCCTGACGACCGGATCGTTCGCGTCATATCCGACAGGCACGACGAAATTGCGATACGATACGCGCCTCTCCAGAATTTCGCCCGGGCCATCCTGCTGAAAAAGGTGGCGGAACTCACGGCAGACGTCCTCGGAAAGGCTGCGGCTGATGATCCCCTTGCGCAGCGCCGACCATATCGGAGGCTCCGTCGCCGGCGGCGGCACCTTCTCCGGCCTCCCGTGCATCGCGTATTCGTCGGAGACATAGGCGGCGCATTTGACGTACCACAAGATATCGGCGAACCATTCACGGTCCGCATTGTCGAGATATCCGGCGAGCGCAGGAGGCACATCCATGCCCCTTATACGGTCCACGCCGATGTCAGGGAGCTGTGCTCCGTTTGGCGGAAGGCATCCGTTCCGGATGCAGCTCACGATGGAATTCAGGGCTCGCGCCTGATCCCCGCCAAAAGCCGCGGTCAGCATCTGGCGCCATCCGGCAGGCCTATCCGCCGGTCCGAAATTCTGCGCAGGCTCAAGTGCCGCCCGGACCGGATCGGCATCCCTCCTGCGTCCGCGAGGGGACACCACGGAATCGTTGTATGCGCCACCGGCGGCGTATCTCCCTATGTCCGCGTCCGTCAGCACTATCTCATCTGCGATGCGGGATTCCGGATGGGGAAGGTCGGGGCGGTTCAACTGCAGGTAGAGAATATACTCCGAAAGTTCGTGTCTGTACGAATAGAACCGATCGAACGCGGCCGTCTTGCCGACGGCCGCCCGCCCCGCCTCGGTGGACATGTCGCATTTTCCGCATTCAGCCTTGACTTCCAGAGCGAGTTCGTCATCCGCCACCTCCGCAAGCCGGTTGAGTTCGGCCTTCACGTTGGCCTGCATCTGCGCGATGGTGAACCCGCCCTGTGCGGCCTTGCGCCGGAGAAGGCCGGAAGACAGGGGATTCGACTTCAATCTCTGATAACGGCTGTCGATATCGTTCTGGTGCATCGGCTCAACCGTCTTACCCAGGCATTCCAGGCAGCCGACGAACAGTATGCGGTTGGTCGAACCCTTGACCGTTTCGTTCGCCTTTATGCACTTGATGCCGTCCGGATCGTATTTCGCGATGTAGTCCGCCACCAGACCGCTCTTGTCAGGCACGGACACGGTCTTGCTGCCCTTTCCGTCGCCGCAGACGAGCGCGACGAAAGAAAGGTAGCACTTCAGCGCCCTCACGGACTCTGCCGAATTCTTGCACGCTATGCCGTTGTTGAGGTTCGCGTATATGGCACATCCCTTCTCAATATCGTCCTGGACCATGCCGTGAAGGTTTTCGACATTCATGGCGATGGGGTCCATGGGGAAGCACTTCACATACGATGTCAGGTTTGATATGGACACATCCACATTACGGCCACCGGGAAGCCTGAACGTGAAAGGCTTGCGTCCGGATGCGATGGCTATCCTGGTCAAGGCGTCCTCCATTGCCTTTGGCCTTTCGAAATTCGACGCGAACGACGCTTCGATTCTCTCCCTCTCCGCAACGTCGGGTGCGGACTGCACCGCCACCTTTTTGACGGCATCCATCACCGCCCGTATGCGCCGCATCGTCAGCGGACGAGTGCTTGTCGCCTCGCCGGTCTCTGAGAGCTTGAAATCGCCGATCTTCAGAACCCGTTTCACTTCGGGCGGAAGTTCCTCCAGCCGCTTGACCTCAAACGCCGTCGTCAACGCAACCCGAAACGCCTCTCGCACTGCATTGTTACTGTTGCCGTCCGTGTTGGAAAGACGAACGACCCGTGAAGAACACGAGCCGTTGTCTGGATTCACGAACATACCTACACGAACATCGCCACCTGCAGTGCCGTTATCGTTGATGACAGCCTGGAACGCTTTAAGCAGATTGAGGTTCATGGCCAATCTCCTCTTTTATGTGGTTTGTCTGTTATGTGTTGTTTTGTTTTACTTCATGGCGTTATGTCTGTAAGGTTCTTTTCCATATCACTCCAACGGCGATCACCGTCCGCGAAGCACCGCTGAACTGGCGCGTATTATAGCACACTCCATCAAACAGATTTTGAAACCAAAATATTTTTGTTGTTTTTAAGCCCATTCAGGTTCAATCAAGATAGGTACATATATAAGCAAATTAACCCGCCATTCATCCATCCCCTTAATAATCATTACTCAAACAATGAAAATATGTTGACAGCAAAGATAATAAGCGGAATCGCAAAAGCGATTTTGCCAATTGACGTTAGCCCTTGTAGGAGTACACAAATCCTATATTTTCTTTGCGCAAACAATAGGAGACACATGTCCATCATGAACAATCGCCGCGGAGATAGAAAACCTGCAAATCCTTTTTATGGTGGGAAATTGCACTCAACCCTCAATCGGAATACGCCCCAAAAACCTTACCCATTTGAAACCGCCAACTCGCAATTCGCACATATCTGGTCGCGAAAAGGCTTCAAGCCTTCCGACCTCCGACTTGGGACATCCACACCGGATGTCCGATGACCGAAGTCTGTCATCCGAAGTCCAAAGTCCTAAATCCAAAGTCTTAAGTCCGAGGTCTGAAGTCCTAAATCCAAAGTTAGAAGTCAGAAGTCCCAAGTCCGATGTCCTCTTTCTTTCAGTCTCCGCAAGGAAAGCAACCAGCCTTTGCGTAGCCTACCTATCCTGACTTTCCGCATTCGACCAAAAAAAAACGGCATTTCCAAAATTGTCGCCTAAATGACAAACGTCAATTAGCCGACAGTCACCTTTGCAGAACTGCTCGACACATGCCTCCTCTCATGCGTCAAGTTCAGACTTGCCGACAGTCCCCTTTGCAGAACCGAAGTGACCCGACAAAAATAGGCCTTCCCATATACATCAAGCTCCAGTTCTTCGACAATCTCCCTTGTATAAGCAAAGGAAACAGGCATTCCCACTAAGCGACGATTCCTCGGCAATCTTCCTTGCATGACCGATGAAAATGGGCATTCACACATGCGTCAACTGCCGACTCGCCGATAATCTTCCTTGTATAAGCGATGGAAACTGGCATTACTATTAAGCGCCTATTCTTCGGCAATCTTCCTTGCACAACCGACGAAAATGGGCATTCACTTATGCGTCAACTGCCGACTCGCCGATAATCGCCCTTGTATGACCGATGGGGGATGGTGTCTTCGGATATCCTGAGAGCAAGCACAGAGGCAAGATCAAGAAACGTCCCTTCGCAGACGTCAAGAATCTCCCCTACAACCCGCCTCACCTCATCATTCAGGCTTTCATTCCTCCCACTTCCATCCCTCCCGCTTGCATTTCCCCCACTTCCATTCCCCACGTTCCCGTCACATTCTCCACCACTCCTGCCACCAACCACTCTTTCACTACCTCCATCTGAATCCTCTCTACCGCAATCCCCCACACCGTCCCTCTCGCTATCTCTCATGCCATCCCTTCCACCATCTCTGCCACCATTCTTTCCTCCATCCCCAACTCCTTGAGAATCAGTCCGAACCATATTCTCAACACGCTTCAACCCCGCCCGGCTTCCGATGTCCGCCCTGTTCTCTACGGTTTCCGGCGCTTCCCCACCTTCAGCATCCCCGTGAGAATTGGTCCGAACCTTGTTCTCAACAGGTTTCCGTCTCTTGATCTCCGCACTATCTCC
>SUVZ01000276.1 GCA_015061765.1 Lentisphaerota bacterium | reverse complement strand
CTCTCCGCTTTCGCGTCCAAGCCAAGATACACCGCATCCGCACCGGACTCGAAAGCGGAGAGGGCCGTCTCGAAAGACCCGGCCGGAGCCAATAGTTCAATTCCGTTCATGTAGAGATTCAGCGTATGGAGTATGAGACATCGCCTAATGCGTAAGGTAAGAATATTTTCGCGTGAATTGTACCATAAAAAACACCACAAGTTCCGCAAAACCACTCGCACCACATTATGTGATACAATACGTGCCATCTACAGAAGGGAAACACAGATGTCTGAAAGTTGCACACACGACTGCTCCAGCTGCGGCAAGGATTGCGCAGACAGGAAGGAGAAGTTCGATTTCTCGGCGAAGCTCAATGCGGCGTCGCAGGTAAAGAAGGTTATAGCCGTCGCGAGCGGCAAGGGCGGCGTAGGCAAAAGCTTCGTGACCACGATGCTGGCCGTTGCGGCGGCCCGCAAGGGACTCAAGGTCGGCATTCTGGATGCCGACATCACGGGTCCCTCCATCCCGAAGGCGTTCGGCCTGACGGGCGGAACGATCCAGAGCGAACACGGCATCGAGCCCGTGATCTCGAATGGCGGCGTCAGGATCATGTCCCTGAACATGCTTGTCGAAGATCCGACCGACCCGGTTGTCTGGCGCGGACCGGTCATCGCCGGCGCGGTCAAGCAGTTCTGGACGGACGTGCACTGGGGCGAGCTGGACATGATGTTCGTCGATATGCCGCCGGGAACGGGCGACGTTCCGCTGACGGTGTTCCAGAGTCTGCCGGTCGACGGAGTGGTGATCGTCTCCTCCCCGCAGAAGCTTGTCGAGATGATCGTGGGGAAATCCGTGAAAATGGCGAAAATGATGGACAAGAAGGTGCTCGGTCTCGTCGAGAACATGAGCTATTTCATGTGTCCGAAATGTTCGGAGCGGCATGCCGTCTTCGGCGAAAGCCAGGCGGACGATCTCGCCAGGCGTTTTGACATCGACAACGTTGCGCGCCTTCCCATCGACCCGAACTTCGCCAAGGCGATCGACGCCGGCGCGGCGGAAACGCTCGCCATCCCGGAAATCGACGCTTTCATCGAAAAATGCAACTGCTAGACAAGGAGCGCACACCATGAAACCAAAAGCACTGTTGACCCTTACGTTCGCATGCACCGCGTTCGTCCTGCACGCCGAATTCAAGGCCGGCTTCGCCCGCGTCGACGCGACGCCGCCGCTCGGGATCCCCATGGTCGGATACTTCAGCAAACGCAACGCGACATCCATACTCGACCCCCTGTGCGTCGAGTGCGTGGCTGTGTCCGACGGGAAGAACACCGCTCTCATCTACTCGGTGGACGACCTCCATCTCTCAAACCCCTTCTTCAAAAAGGCGTTCCCTGCCATCACCGCCGCAACGGGCGTGCCGCGCGACAGGATATTCGTGCACTCCACCCACACGCACACGGGCCCGGCAGACTGGCCGCGCGACAGCTTCACGACCGAAGAGAAGCAGCTCGTGATGGACTATGCGGACATGCGCATCACACGTCTTGCGGATGCAGGAAAGATGGCCATGGCCGACCTTGCGCCGTCCAAGATCGCCATCGCAGAATCCGTGTGCGAGAAGATTTCCTTCATCCGCCGCTACCGCATGAAGGACGGTTCCGTGCGCACAAACCCCGGCATAATGAATCCAGATGTAAAGGAGCCGCTCGGAGCACCTGACGAAACCGTCAAACTGATCCGCTTCAAGCGCACCGGCGCACCCGACATCGCAATCGTGAACTTCGGCACGCACACCGACACCATCGGCGGCACCGCAATATCCGCCGACTGGCCGGGCGTACTGCGCAAGACCTTCGAGAACGGCGTCGGCGATGGCGTCAAGTGCCTTTTCCTCAATGCCGCCCAAGGCGACGTAAACCACCACTACAGATTCCCGCCGCCCGGACGCAGGTCCCTCACTCGACATACCATATACAAGCACATGGGACGCGCCCTTGCAGGTGTCGCGATGAAGATCTGGGATGTCTGCGAAGAGGTTCCCGCAGGAAAGGTGAACGGTCTCGTGACCCCCACGCCCATGCCGACGAACCTTCCCACCCCTGACGAGATCAAGTGGGTCAAGATGTTCGACGAAGGCAGGAGGTCCGAGATCCCTCTCTCCGGCATGGAGATCATGACCCTCACCTCTCCGGGTTCGCGCGTCCGCAGACTGATGAACGGCCCCGCCTCGTTCGACATCCTCGTGTCCAACCTCTCCATCGGCGACGCAATCGGATTCTCCGGGATGCCGTGCGAACCGTTTGTGGACCTGGGCCGCGACGTAAAGGCCCAGTCGCCCTTCCGCATGACGATCGTCACGAGCCTGACCAACGGCAGCGAAGGCTACATCCCCTCGACCAAGGCGCACCACGAAGGCGGATACGAGGGACTTTCATCCCGTTACGCCGCCCCGACGGGAGACAAGCTCGTCGCAGCGCAGGTCAGGCAGCTCAGGCAGCTCAAGGAAGAATCGGCCAAGTGACTCCGGAGCATTCGATGAAGATACTCTTCCTCAGTGACATACACGGCGTGCCGTCAACGCTCGAACAGGCGTTGACCGCCGCCGAACCGCTAAAGTACGACAAGATCGTCCTTCTCGGAGACCTTCTCTACCACGGTCCGCGCAACGGCGTGCCGAACTTCTACGATCCGGTCAAGGTCGTCGGCATGCTCAACGGACTGAAGGACAGGATCATCGCCGTGCGCGGCAACTGTGACGCCGAGGTTGACCAGATGATGTTCGAGTTCCCGATGATGAGCGACTACGCCATCCTCGAGACAGAAACCGAAAAGTTCTTCCTTACGCACGGACATCTCTGGAACGAATGCAGACTGCCGCCGCTTGGGACAGGAACCATCCTTGCGCACGGCCACACCCACATACCGGAACTCAAGCGCCTGGAATGCGGCATCACCATATACAATCCAGGATCGGTATCGCTGCCCAAGGGCGGCAGCGCCCGATCCTTCGGTTTCTTCGACGGCTCGGAGCTGAAGCACTTCAGCATCTGAGCCGCCGTCCATCTGCGCTTTACCTTCAGCCGAGCGCCGCAATCGTGGCGTCGAGCGAAGCGAGATCAGAGACGTTCACCGTGGTGAGCGAGGCATCGATCTTCTTGATGAGGCCCGAAAGCACCTTGCCGGGGCCAAACTCCACAAAACGCGTACAGCCGAGAGCTTTCGCCGCCTCGACGTCGGCAGCCCAGTTGGTCGTGCCCGTGACCTGCTCGAGCATGAGCGCCTTGATGGCGGCAGGATCGCTGTCGTGTGGCTTGCCGGTGACGTTGGAGAGAACGGGAATCCTTGGTGCGTTGAACGTGATGCCGTCCAGAACCGGAGCGAGCTTCTCGCGTGCGGGCTGCATGAACTTCGAATGGAATGCACCAGCCGTGGCAAGGGGAAGAGCACGCTTGATTCCAAGTTCCTTCGCAACCGTCGCAGCGGCGGCGATTTCATCCTTGGAGCCCGAAAGAACCTGCTGCGCGGAGGAATTGACGTTCGCGACCGTGCAGCCGGTCTTGGCGCAGAGTTCTGAAAGCTGGTCGGGGGATGCGCCGACAATGGCGATCATGCCTGAAGGCGTCGCCTCGCAGGCCTCCTGCATGAAGCGTCCGCGGGCTTCAAGGACCTTGAGCGTGGAGTCGAAGTCTAGAACGCCCGCCGCACAGAGCGCACCCCACTCTCCGAGAGAAAGACCCGCCGCCGCCGCAAACTGAGCCGGATTGCGCTTCTGGAACGCGAGAAAGGCCGCATAGCTTGTCACGAAGATGGCCGGCTGGCAGACATTCGACTTCGTAAGCTCCTCTGCAGGACCCTCGAAGCATATCTTCTTGAGATCGAATCCAAGGACGCCATTCGCCTTGTCGAAAAGCTCCATGAGCGTCGCGTCAGCCTCGGCAAAGTCCTTGCCCATGCCCGGCACCTGTGCGCCCTGCCCTGCAAAAATGCAGCAATCTGCCATTTGTTGTCTCCTTATGGTGTTGAACAAAAAATTGACTGGAATTATACCACAGCTCCGCGTCATCGACCCGTCAACATCCAAACGGATCAGTCCCGGGACTTTTTCGCGCCGAGATCGGAAAGCTTCATCGAAATCACACGGGATACGCCCTTCTCCTGCTGGCTTACGCCATACACGATATCCGAACCGGCGATCGTGTGCTGGTTGTGCGTGATGATGAGGAACTGCGAACGGTCAAGGAACTCCTTGAGAGCGTCAACGAAACGCCCGATGTTCGCATCGTCGAGAGCTGCGTCCAGCTCGTCCAGCATCGTGAACGGCGCAGGCTTGATGCGGAAGATGGCGAAGAGCAGCGCAACGGCCGTCATCGTGCGCTCGCCGCCGGAAAGCAGCGTGACGCTCTGCGGACGCTTGCCCGGAGGACGCGCGATGATGTCGATGCCGCATTCAAGCGGATCCTGCTCGTTCTCGAGAAGCACGAGACGCGCCTCGCCGCCGTTGAAGAGCTTCGTGAACATCTTCTGGAAGTTCTCGTTCGCCTTCTCGAACGTGGCCTTGAACATCTCGCCGGACTTGCCGTTCAGATCCGTGATGAGCTCCATGATCTGCGCCTTCGCGGCAAGAAGATCGGCCTCCTGCTCCTTCTCCCTCGTATAGCGCTCCTCAAGCTCGCGGAACTCGTCGATGGCGACCATGTTCACCGGGCCCAGCGCGGCGATCTTGGCGTTGATGTCGTTGACCTTAGCCTCAAGCACCTCCGGAGGCGGCGGTTCGCCCTTGAACTCGGGATCGGGCTCGCGCATCACCTGCTGGGCGTCAAGACCGTACTCCTGGCTCAGGTGGTCGTAGAGATTCTGGCGGAGCATCGTGGACTCCGTCGCGGCAACCTCGAGCTTTGCCTTCGTATCACGCGCACCGTCCAGGGCATTGCGCCTTGCGATGATCTCGGCATCCGCCTGAGAAAGCTGCGCATTCAGCTCCTCGCGGTTGGCACGCTCATCCTCGGTGCGGGCGCGCACGTCAGCAAACTTCTCCTGAAGCGGCTGGAGCGATTCCTGAAGCTCGACAGTCTCGTCGGTAAGGCGGGCGATTGATTCCTGATATCCTCGAATCCCGTTCTCGCGCCCCTCGACCGTCTTGTACAACTCCGCCTTGCGGCGCTCCACGTCCTCCTTCTGGCGGCTCGTGAACTCGAGTTCACTCTCCATCTGGCCGGCGGCGACACGCTTTTCGGTAAGAAGACGGCTCTTGTCGGCGTTGGCGGTCTCAAGCTCCATGAGCTCGTCCTGCTTCTGCGCAGTCTCGTCAAGAAGCGCATCGCGTTTTGCGACGGTGGTCTCCAGCTCGGCGGCAAGCGCCTCGCGCTTTGCGTCACCGTCTGCATTCGCCGCCATGACGGATTCAAGCTCGGCCCCCACGCGCTCAAGACGGGTCTTCAGCTGCGACGCATCGCGCTCGAGCGATGTATACTCGCCCTGCGCCTGGGCGGCGGCACGGCGCGACTCGGAAAGGCGTTCATGAAGACTCGCCAGTTCGGTCGAAAGGCGAGCAGACTTCTCGGATGCCGTGGAAAGCGTCTCCTCGCCCTCGGCAATCCTTCGCTGGAGGGTCTCGAGCGCGGACTGCGCCTCCGTGACGAGCATCTTGCGCGAAAGCGGCGATGCCACCGATGCTCCGGGTTGCCACACTTCATAC
>SUVZ01000275.1 GCA_015061765.1 Lentisphaerota bacterium | reverse complement strand
GGTCTCTGAATATTTCCACCGATATCCCTTGTTGCTGGACAGCAGCATGTACGACTTCACCTTGAACTCCGTACGCATATCGGCCTTCCACGAATCATGGACCTCCTCCGAAAACGCGCCGCGCACATAGAGCGCCGCCGCACCGCCCTCCGTGCTGTCATAGATGACGCTCGTTCCTTTAACCGTCACGAAATACTCACCTGGAGACATCGTGCGCGCCGGAATCCGCACCGACTCGACAGTGTTGATGCGGTCTCCGCCATCCACACCATTGCCATACCATACGGCAGCCGTCGTTCCGTTGGACACCACAAGGTCAAGGTCGTTCACGATGGACCTCTCGGCACCCTCCGTTCCGGGATAATCGGTCCATACAAGCTGTACCGCCAACGGTGCGGAATTGGTTATCGTCACTTTCACCGTATATGCACTTCCGTCCGAAAACGCAATCCTGTCCACCAGCATCACAGACGCATTCGTCGGATAGAGCGACTGGCCAAGATCAACGCGGCCCCACCCCTGCCAACTGTTCGGGGCGGCGCCGCCGCAAGCTGCGCCGGAATCTCCGCTCATGTCATATGCGCCGCCGGTGAGAATCGCCTTGACCAAAGCCGAGGTAGGACGCCGCCCCAACCGTCTCTCCACAAGCCATTGCCGCACCAACGCCGCACAGCCGGACACGAACGGCGCGGCCATCGACGTGCCGCTGTCATACATGTAACGGTCAAATCCAGGATACAGGCCCTTTGCCGTCCCGGAAGCCCTGGTGGACCGTGCTGATACGACATATGATCCGGGCGCACACACATCCGGCTTTATTCGCCCGTCTTTCATGGGCCCCTTCGACGAGAATGAAGCGACCTTGGACGGATTGGCGGCGGTGGCGTCCTCGTAAGGTCTGTTGTTTTCCGTCGCCCCCACGGCCAACACATTTTTCGCGCCGGCCGGTTCCAGTATCTTGTTTTCGTAACTGTCGTTGCCTACGGCGAAAACGGCGAGAACGTCCGTATTGACCCAAAGGCATCCGTCGAACTCAGCGCTCCATGAGGAATATCCGGAGAACGTCCCTCCTCCCCAGCTTCCTGAATGGATGTATGACGGGAAACGCCAATTGACGTCCAACAGATCATCCGGTTCGGGAATCCATATGTTTCCGAGAGAATCGGCGCATTGAAACACATTCAATTCCGACTCGTAGGCAACGCCCTTGAACCATCCTCCTGACATTGCTCCACTGCCGGCAAGTATTCCCGCGACATGCGTGCCGTGCCCGAACTTGTCATAGCCCAAACAGTCGGACATCGTCTCAATCATGCAAACACGTCCGCTGAAGTCGGCCATTACGGAGTCGGGATCTCCGGTATCCAGACCGGAATCTGAGATCGTAATGCGCTGCCCCGCACCTGCAAGCCCGTATGTCTCGCGGATCGGCGTCACATTTAGAAGTCCAGGAAGAACCGCTACATCCGTAAGAAGTTTCGGCTGCGCAAAGCGCTCGATCCACCGCACATCGCCACGTTCGGACAACTCCTCAACAATGTCGGCGGACACCTTTGCCCGCACGCTTCCTCTGCTCGACTTGACCGTTCTGATCATCTCGCACCCCTTCTTTGCGAGGTAATCTTCGACAACCGGCGAGTCATCCTTATGCAACGGAACGACAGTGACGGGAATATCGGCTTCCGCTTCTTTCAAGACGGACTTCAGCGGCATCTCAATCTTGTCTTCCGGGGACAGGCCCTCCACCGCAAGAAACGAATCGGCGGCGGCAATTCGCCTGACCGCCCCCGCATCCGCCTCGACCACAATCCCGTACGGAGCGATGACGCCCGTGACCCTGGCGCCGCACGCCGCTATCCGTTCGCGCACAGAGCGCGTCGCCTTGTCCCGCGCAACAACGACGAAAGAGGCCGTCCCGCGTCCGCTCAACTTCGCCGGCATTTCCGGAATTGCGGGGACAGGCCCTTCTTTCCGTCCTGCCGTTATCGTCCTGTTTGCCAGATGGACTGTCCTGACGACCGGCTCAAGAGAAGCGTCTGCCGCCTTATTGCGGCGGCTGCACAAAAAGAACACCGCGCCGATGATGGCGGGCATCAGCGCAATCATCAGTGGCGCGATGTGTCTTTTGGCCACGGGACGCCTCCGCTACTCCAGCTCCTTTATGAGCGCCGGGATTATTTCAAGCGCATCTCCGACAATGCCGAGATCGGCAACGCCGAAGATCGGCGCGTTCGGATCGGAGTTGACGGCGATGATCGTGTCTGCGCCGCGGATGCCCTCAAGGTGCTGAATCGCGCCGGAGATGCCGAAGCAGACGTAGATGCGGGGAGCGACGGTCTTGCCCGTCTGCCCGACCTGGCGCGGGATGCCCACCCATCCCGCATCGACAGCCGCACGCGAGGCGGCGACTTCACCGCCAAGAAGTTCCGCAAGCCGCTGGAGCTGGGCAAAGTTCTCCGCCTTCTTCAGGCCCCTTCCGCCTGCGACAAGCACTTCCGCCGCCGCAATGTCAACGCCATCCGCGAACGGCTCTTTCTTGACGATCTTCGTCATCGGAGCGATGAGCCTGAGCGTTTCGACGAGCGTGCGGCATGACGCGGCGGACTTGGCGTCCACCGAGGCCTTCTTGAAAACCTTCGGACGCACGGTCGCCATCTGGGGGCGGTGGTTGGGCGTCATGATCGTCGCCATGATGTTGCCGCCGAACGCAGGACGGGTCTGGTGCAGCAGCATCTGCATCGCACCGGTGTCCCGGTTGCGCGTATTCTCGATCTTGAGGGCGGTGCAGTCCGCCGTGAGGCCGGTGCGCACCTTCACCGCCACGCGGGCGAAGAATGCGCGGCCGATTGCCGTGGCTCCGGCAAGGATGACCTCGGGCCTGTGCTTCAGGACCATTTGGGAAAGCGCATCGACATATACGTTCGCCTCATATGAGGCGAGTTCAGGCGCATCCACCTTGTATATGACGTCGGCGCCGTAGGAGGCAAGCTCCGAATCCGTCTCAGACGGAAGACTGCTGCCGAGAATGACCGCGCACACGCGGCATCCATCGCCGCGCTGGGACTTCAGTTCACGCGCCTTTGTGAGAAGTTCGAGGACGACCTCGGCGACCTTGCCGTCCGTCTGCTCCGCGAATACCCAGATATCCCTGTAGCTCCCGATGTCCGCCGTGCCGCAGACCTCCGCCTTGACCTCTGATATCGCCTTGAACGGACATGACGGCACGCAGGCATAGCACGCCTTGCAGGCTGCGGGATCGACCTCGGCGACCTTGCCGAGCTTGTTGGCGCCCGGCGCCTCCTTCATGGAGAGAGCACCGAATCCGCAGCCCTTCACGCACTTGCCGCAGCCGACGCATTTCTTGACGTCGATAAGAATAGGGGCGTCAGCCATTCTTCACCCAGCCTTTCTTTTCGAGGAACGACACAATGGCCTTTGCCGCATCTGGCCCAGTGGCGGATATCTTCTCGCCGCCGCCCTTGATCGGCGGAGGGAAGATCGTCACTACCTTTGTGGGAGACCCCTTCAATCCGATCTCGGACGGATTGGCCTCGATGGCCTTCTCGTCCAGGACAGTGACATCCGCTTTCGCCGCACGTATCGCACCTGCAAGAGACGCGTAACGAGGAGCGTCAGACTCCTTGAGCACGGTCATGACGGCGGGAAGCGCACCCTCGATGGTGGCGACGCCGTCATCCATCACGCTCTCCACGGAAAACCTTGCGCCCTGGGGCTCGACAGAGACGTCGATCTTCCGCACATAGGTCACGAGAGGCACGCCGAGGAACTCGCTCACGCCAGGACCGACCTGCGCCGTATCGCCATCAATGGCCTGCTTCCCGAAAAGGACGAGATCAGGCGCTTTGCCGCCGCATGCCTTCTTGATCGCCTGCGCGATGGTGTAGCTTGTGGCAAGCGTATCAGCGCCGCCGAATGCACGGCTCGACACAAGAACGGCGTTGTCCGCACCGCGGGCGAGCGATTCGCGCAGCACCGCCGTAGCCTGGGGCGGCCCCATGGATACAACGGTGAGTCTGGCCCCGTGACGATCCTTGAGCATCAATCCCTGCTCAAGGGCATATTCGTCAAATGGATTCACAATCGACTCGACACCCTCGCGCATTAGGGTGTTCGTCTCTGGGTTTATCCGAACGTTTGTTGTGTCCGGGACCTGCTTTACACAGACTACGACATGCATGACAGACCGACCGTTTACTTCTCGACGCCGAAACGGTATTCGGTGCGCGACCTGAACGTTTCGCCCGGGCGGAGCACCGTGCTCGGAAATTCGGGATGGTTCGGAGAATCGGGATAGTGCTGAGTCTCAAGAGCGACACCGGCAAACTGGCAGAGATTCTTTCCTGCGGCCTTTGCGGGAAGTGCATCTGTCATGTTCTGCGCACCATACATCTGCATGCAGGGTTCGGTGGTCCAGATCTCAAGCGTGCGGCCAGACGCAGGATCACGCATGAACGCCGCCTGCTTGAGCTTGCCGTTCTCGCCGCGAAGCACAAAGTTGTGGTCGTACCAGTTGTCCATCGGGGCGAGAGAGGCGTCAGCCTTCATGAGATCCGCCTTGGCTCCGATGGCGCGCATCTCCGTGAAGTCGAATCCGGTTCCAGCAACGGGGGCGTCCTTGGTGGGAATCAGGCCTGCCGTGGTCTGCGTGTACTTGTCGGCAAATATCTTGAGCTCCTGATCGAGCACATTTCCGCTGGACTCGCCCGCAAGGTTCCAGTAGGAATGGTGCGTGAGGTTGAGGACGGTAGGCTTGTCGGTCGTAGCCTCATAGTCAATGGTCCACACGTTGTTGGGCATCACCTTGTACGTGACCTTGCAGGTTACCGTGCCAGGGAAGCCCATCTCGCCATCCTTGGAGACATAGGTCAGCTCAAGGCCCTGGATCGGACCCATGCGAAGAGGCTTCACGTTCCAGATCTTCTTGTCCCAGCCTTCAGGTCCGCCATGAAGGTTGCAGTGGCGCGCAGCCTTGTTCTCATTGACCGGCAGCTGGTACTCTTTGCCGTCCAGCGTGAACTTGCCGTCGGCGATGCGGTTGCCGTAGCGACCGATGAGCGTACCGGCGGAGAAACCGTACTTCTCGTATTCGGCGGCCGTGTTCCAGCCGAGCGTGACGTCGGCGAGATTTCCGTGGCGGTCGGGCGCATAGCACCGCACAAGACGGCCGCCGTAGTCGGAAATGTCGAGGATGAGTCCGCCTACTCCGCGCAGGCGATACACCTTCGCCTCACGCCCGTCGGCAAGTTTGCCGAAACTGCGGACGCGACCGCGCATTGCGTTCATGCCCATGTGCGATGCTCTGCGCTGGCGCATCAACTCCCTTCTCTGCTCAGGCGTCATGCGCTCTCCGCGCGGCGCCTTCTTCGCGGGAGCCTGCGCCAGACACGCCATGCTTCCCACAAGGGCTGCAACCATCATCAGTTTCTTCATTTTGTCTCCTTTCAGCAGACGGCGGCACCGTCTGTTTCTTTTTCAACCTTTGAATATGACAAACTTGCGAATGAAAAAGTTCATCAGGAACGACACCAGCACCTCAACGATCACGGCGGCGGTCGTCATCATCCCGAAATACTTGATCAGCAGACTCTGCGCCCCGAGCGCAACGACCGTCGCGAGCGCGGCCACACCGAAAAACAGGGCAAACTCGACATACCAGCGAAATTTTCCTGGC
>SUVZ01000274.1 GCA_015061765.1 Lentisphaerota bacterium | reverse complement strand
GAGGCTCGCAACCACGCAGAAAATTGACGAGATTCATTACGACACGTGGCTTCTTCTCGAAGGAGCTTGCCTTGGACACACCATGGCACTCACGTGCGCAAAATGCGGTGGCCACAGCCATCAGAACGAACATCATTCTTGCATTCATAATCATCCCCTTTTATTCGAGGCCTGCCCGGCCGGTGGTGAAATAGTTGCGGAAATAGCGAAACACAATCGCCGCCGCCTTCTTGCGGAACGGATGCGTATGACAGGAACGTCTGTCATCCTCGCCGCGTATTTCCAGATGCAGATGGGCTACCTTGTTTTCCGTCAAGATGCGGTGAAGTTGACGGTTGTCCTCAAGAAAGAAATCACCCGTTCCGACAACAGTGAGAAGATTCACATCACCATTGCGGAGCTTGGCAGCCTCGGTGACGCACATATGCCGCGTCCAGACATCCTTGTTTGCCTCATAGTCCCCCAGGCAGTCGAGAAGGCCCCAGACCTTCCAGCTGTTTTTATGGCGACGCACATCCACCCCTCCGTAGATGTTGCCGATCGCGCCGAACGTCCCCTGATGGCGGAACCCTAGCCAGCAGGCGCCATGACCGCCCATCGAACCACCTGTTATGGCCCGGCCCTCCTTGTTCGCACGGGTGCGGTAGCGCGAATCTACCCACGCGACCAGCTCTTTGGCCACGAACGTCTCGAACTTCCGCTTCGGATTCACCGGCGAATCATACCACCAGCTTTTGCCCGCGCCATCGGGACATACTCCAATGAACCCTCCTTCGTCCACGCCTTTCCTGCCGACCTCGTCAGCGAATGTGGTGTGGTTGTCGCCAGCGCCATGAAGCATATAGACGACAGGGTAGCGCACATCGGGATTTCTGCCGTATGCATCGGGCAGCATTACGGTCACGTAGATCTCCCGCCCCATTGCAGCAGACGGAACCTTGACGGTTTCCAGCACGGCGGCACCGGCCTCTGCGGAAAGAGCCACGGCCACAATCGATATCAAGCCTCTGAACACATTCATTCTCTTACTCCATTCTTTACTTCATTAATGAATTTCGGTCTTCCTGCCGGAGCCGCGAAACTGCGCAATGCGTAAGGCGGAAGCTCAAGCGCAAGGCGACCCTCGCACTTTTCGCAGGAACCGGTCAGCTCTTCCGTGCCAGACGGGAAAACGACTTTCGCCACGGACTTCACATTCGAGCAGTTCACAATATAGAACCAGCTCCTGCCCACATAGTCTACATGACGGAGCCGGAGACTTGCGCCGCCACCCGGAAGCGTATTCATCCTGACCGGCGGCAACGCCCTGAACGCCTGTGCGAACGGAGCGAGATGCTCCTCCATGCCATAGGTTCCGACAAGATATCCACCCTTCGAAAGACCGAGCATGTCCTGATTGAGCAGCGACTCGGCATAATGGTTCATCGCGTATTCACCCGCAGGATTCAACGTGGACACACGCCAGTTGTGCTCATCAAGGTCACGCGTCGCTCCTGAAAGCGAATTTCCGCTTCGTGGATTGCGGCGCGGATTGCCTGTGGCATCCTCCCAGTAGCGGTCGTGCTGATGTGCAAGCGGATAAGATGCCGTCCTTGTGAAATCCCAGAAATCCCGTTTCAGATGCATCGTACGCTGATAAGAACGGTTTGCCTCGTCACGGTAGAACCATAGCGATCCGTCCGTAGTACGGTAGTCTGCAGGAAGCGTCGTCTGACCGAGTATGACGTTCGGAGCCTCGCGGGCGAGCCGGTCGGGATCGAGTCCGCCCTCAAGCGCCGTGCGGAGCATATAGCCGGAATCGCGAAAGCCGTCCATGCAAGCATCCAGCACGCAGATGTTGTTGATCCAGAGTTTGAGGTCGCCTCTCGCCTTGGCGAGTTTCCGGGCCATCTCTATCCAGAAATCGGTGCAGACCTTGCATCGCCAGCGTATCCACTTTTCACGTGCGTTGGAGAGAAGCCAATCGGCATAAAGACGTCCACGCGCAGGATCGCGACGGTCCACCGGCACCTTGACGCCTGACCACTTCTCGAACGCTTCGATGCAGTAGTCGTTGTAGCCGCCCTTGAGCGAACCGAACCACGCAAAGCTCGAATATTTGAGATGAAGTCCCACCCCTTTGAATGACCGGTGCTTCACACCCTCGGAGATGAGCGAATCGACAAGGCGGGAACAATAGGCGCGAACCGCCGGATGCGCAATGTTGTACTGCGGCGGACCAAGAGTAATGTGACTGTCGGGGAAGCCGCTGGATGCTATCGAAACCGGGGTCTCGTGAATGCGTCCTGTACGCAACCGTTCGGTGGTGAACCACGCCGGATTGGGCGTGTACAATCCCATCTGGTTGATGAGCGGCACCACTCCCAGATCTTCGAGATCGAACCTCTCGTAGAAGGCGGACATGAACCCTGGCGCATGGCGGCGGGGATTGTAGGTCTCGCCGATAAGCCCTTCATACCATACGGCAGGATATGCGAAAAGATTCTCCCCCGTGAACTTCAAGACTGCCGCGCAACGGTCAGCCATATCAAGAGCACCCTCGGGCGAAGACCCCTCGTCGCGAACGCTGAAGTCGTAATTGACCGCAGCATCCTCATAGTACAGAGCAACAGTCCGCCCCCAACCATCCTTCCGTGGAGGCTCCTTCATGTGGGCGACAGGAAGCCTGCCACTATCCACACGGTATATGCGGAAAGCCGAAAGCGCCGCCGGACCGCCAGACCGTGCAGTCATCGCTATGAACGCTGCATTGGTGACGGGACGCGTCCAGTAGATGCATCTATGGGTGCGTATCCTGCCTGAAACCGGAATGTCCTCACCGGTCAGCACCCCGACCTGAAGGGCATAGTCATCTATGAATCCTCTAGATTCCTGAACGATTATGTCCATCGTTCGCTTGGCGTCGTCTGGATAGTCGAACTCAAGGATGTAGAACGGAACTTTGGGGTCGACACCGAAAGTCATCGCGAATCGGTCCGAACGGTTTGTTCCTGCTTCAACATATGGAGTCTCTCCAAGCTTTCCAATACGGACTCCACCATAATGCCGGAACGATGGATCCGGCATTTTACTGTCGAACCGCCACTCCTTGACGAGCGTCATCGGCCCAGGATCGCCGGCTTTCTTCAGCGACTGGGCCAAATACGGGTTTCCGCCGCGAGCGGAAGAAAGTGATGCGTAGTCAGGACGCGGAGCCTGATAGGCATATTTGCCGGCTACATCCCTAAGCTTCCGTACGTCACGCAACTTGAGCGGGGCGGAGTATATGCGCAGATCGTCAATCCAGCCGTCGAATGCGCCAGCTCCAGATACCGACCCGATCCTGAACCGGTCGAACAGACCCTCTTCACCGGCACGGCTGTAGGTATAGGCTGTTACAGCCCTGACAACCGGATCAAGTCCACCTGTACCACCTGGCACTTGCACGCCATCCACAAAAAGCGAAGTCCCCGTGGCGCGATCCCAGTTGAATACGACATGGTGCCATGCGGCGTCGCGCGGCAGGCTTTTCGACGCCGAAAGGTCGCCGTCGTTGGAATTGTCGCCACGTATCTTGTCCCCTCCCCATAGCCATAGATAAAGGGAACCGGTGCCTATGCGCCCGTCGAACGGCTTTGGCGTCGAAAAAATCCAGCTGTTGGCGGTTTTCCCAGTCATAGCAGGATCACGGCGGATCCATAGCGAAACCGCCCCGTGGGCAGGTTCGGCGTTTCTGGCGAAAGCATATTCGAGAACGCTCTTGTCTGCGGACGAAACCCGCACAGCCCCACCGATGACACCCGGACCGAAATCAACGCCCTTTAATGCGAGAGGACGGGGATTCCCTTTCGCGGAGGATGCATTGAGCGTTCCATCGAACGGAAGATGCATAAGCAACTGCGGATTGACCGCCGCATCCGGCTGAGGCGGGAGATCATAGAGACGTCCCACGGCGGCGCCATGGAAGACATACGGTTCTTTCGCCGGCGCGGTGATATCGAACCGCAACGCATATCCGGAAGTCTTATCCGGCAACAGCATCACCGCCCGGCAACGGCGTGGAGTTCTGCCCGAAAACAGCACGAACGGACGGCTTCGGTTTGCAAAAACGCAATGGAATGATTTCTTTCCCGGGGAAACCTCACGTTGCATTGTTACCGCCGAGATTATAGACGCCGGAGGCGGTCCCGCAACATCGGCCTCATAGACGACGTACTGTCCATCAAATGATGGATCATCCATCTCTGGCGAAGTGCAGACAAGCTTTTTCAGACCTGAAGCAAAGGCCCTCGTCGGATCGATTGAGAGACCGCCTTCGGTCACCTTGAAATCGATCTCACCTATGCATCCGCGCGGCTCCGCCATGAAGCGGAACTGCCGCCCACCCAGATGATCCACCGCATCGACCGTCAAATCGCTGCGGACGAGACGGATGCTGCTCCACGGAACAGAAGGGAACTCGTGCCGGGCCGCGTCCGCCGTAGATGTTGCGGCAAGGGCCGCTACCACAAACAATTTGCGCAACAAGTTCACGGTACATCATCCTTCCCGTCAGCGCAGACCCTTACAGACCCCGAAGGCAGGCTGTATTCAAGATCAACCGTTCCATCATCAAGAAGCCTCCATTCCATGCGGACAGTCCCTGTTGCGACCGTAAGGGATCCTTTCGCCCATTTGACGCCACAAAGCGGTTTGGGATCTATGATGACCTTATCGCCACCGACGGCATCCGGTGCGAGACGCAAACCGAGAATATATTTCTTCATCCATGCATCGACATGTCCGAACATCGGATGGTCGAACGAATGGATCGGCTTCGGATCGCGCCAGCGCTCCCAGAGCGTAGTCGCCCCCTGACGCTCCATATACAGCCACCCGGGAAACTCCTCACGGGCGACTACTGCGGCGGCTTCGTTCCACAGCCCGTTTGACGCCAGCTCCTCAAGAAGGAAATTCGTGCATTGAAGCCCGGTTGAAAGCGCATTACCACGCGTGGCCACTGCTTCGGCAAGAAGTTTGGCGGCGCAGCGGCGGTTATCCACGAGACCGTATCTGAGTCCGAACGCCTGACCGCCCTGCGTCAGACGGTCTCCGACAAGCGAATCCTTCACGTGCCGGGCTTTGAACGACATACGCGCCTTTGCCGCCTTCCGCGCCCATGAGGAAGCCTCGCCGGAGCGTCCAAGACGTTTTGCGAAAAGTTCAAGAAAATCAAGATAGCGCACCCAGTTTGCCTGAGCGCTCAAGGCGTTATCGACCTTGTCAAGCGCAAGGTGGTCTCCTATACAGGTAGGGATGGCATCATCCGGAAACTTCTCCGCAAGCAGCCCCGCGTAGCGCTCCATCGCCGGATACGCCTCAGCCATCGTCGCAAGATCGCCATAGTACGAATAGAGAAGATCTGCCAGCACCGGCACACCCATTGTCCAGCCGATCCCTCCAGAGCGTCCGCCGTAGCCGCCGTCGTTTATGCCTATGTACGGAGCCGTATCGGTAAACCAACCGTCGGAACGAGCTTCGTCAAGATTGTCTCGCACCGTCTTTCGGTAGAACTCGCGCATGTCAAAGTTATGGATAAACGCCTCTGCGCAGGCCGCGACATCCGCTCCGTAGCCGTACTTCTCACGAGCAGGGCAATCCGACTGGACGCTCATGATATTGTTGAGAAACGTCCGCCGGCAGATGCGGTGAATGGCATTGAGACGAGGATTCGAACATTCAAAC
>SUVZ01000273.1 GCA_015061765.1 Lentisphaerota bacterium | reverse complement strand
TACGAGATCACCTACGAGAACTACAAGAACGAGACGGCTGACGTCAACATCGTTGATAAGCTGGATGAGAACGTCGAGTTCATATCCGCAGACAACCGTGGCGCCTACGTACAGCAGGATCATACCGTCGTCTGGACGATCAAGAACGTCACCGCTGGCGCCAAGGGCAGCGTGAAGCTGACCGTGAAGGGAGGGGACAAGGACAGGGAGTGCGTGGCGGTGACGATCCGGGACATGCGTCGCACGATGGAGGACATCCGCCGGTTCGGCGACGGCGCTCCGCGGTCCGTATGGCCGATCATCCAGGAGTTCAGGGGGTTCAGCCCCAATTGGAAGCGGTTTCCTACCGAGGCGGAGCTCAACGCGATGGTTTTTGCGTCGATCGTGCACGGTGCGAACGGATTGGTCCTGTACACATACGGCGGTTACGAGCAAAAGGACAAGAGCAAGAGCGGTTACGGCGTGACCGCCACGCCCGAGGTGTGGTGCGCCACGACGAACATGACGCGGAGGGTTGCTGACCTTTCGCCGGTGCTTCTCGAGCCGACGCCGCACCAGCCGCCCGTCCCTGAAATAGTTTCCGGTCCGAAGCTCGACCCGCTCGGCGGTCCGTCCGTAACGATGCTGCTCAAGCGTCGCGCAGGGCACGTCTACGTGATCGCGGTGAACGCGTCGCCCGACAGGGTCGTGGCGCGCCTTGCGGTTCCGGGCGCGGCGGAGACCGGCACTGTCTTCTGGAAGAAACGAACCGTCTCGCTGAAGGACGGAATGCTCACCGACGCATTCGACGGCTTCGGCGTGCATGTCTACCGTTTCAGGGAGAAGATCGGAAATTGACGGAACTCCGGCCCCGTCGGTGGTCTGTTTGTGAAACAACGAATAAAACGAAGGAGGATGAAGATGGAATGCATACGCAGGAAAAAGTCCATGCCGTCACTTAAATCGGCGGCGGGTATCGCCGTCTTTGCCGCGCTGGCGGCACCGGTCTGGGCCGCCGATTGGCCGCAGGATACGACGAAGACGACGGACGTTGTCTTGGGTGCGGACGAATCCCCTCTTGCTTCCGGCGATATCGTCATCCCGGATTCCGGGGCGCAGGCCCGTTCGCTGACGCTGAAGCAGCCGTACGGGGCCGTGCAGACCGTCAAAGGAGGCCCGCTGGCCTTCGGCGCGGATGCCGCAGTCGATCCTGGTGACGGCGATCTTGTCTTCTCGGTGCCCGTAACAGCCGAAGGCGGGCTGGAAATCCGTCATGACGACAGGATATACAGCTATGAAATCTCTCTTCCGAAAAACGCGGCGGACAAGGTCGAGGTGCTCACGGGAGTAGATCTCGCGGATCTCGGGGCGATGCCTGCGAAGACGGAGGGTGACAGCATGCACGGACAGACATTCGTTGCCGCCGTGGAGAAACGCGGGGAGGGCTGGCTTGAGGTGCAGTACCAGCTCTTGGCCTCGACTTCCTCCTATCTGAAAATGGTGAAGGTACGCTATGAGCAGACGTCGCCGGCCGATCCGGTCACGGCCTACGTGATCTGCGGAAAGTATCTTCACAGGACGAGCTGCGGACATCCCGTGATCCTCGGTGTCGATACGGATCTGGAGGCATTCGAGAGAGGAAAGCCCGGGGTGAACTTCTATCTGGACAATGATTACGGTATCGCATCCGCGTCGTTCTACGGCAGGGAGCGCCCGACGATCACCTTCAACGGCGCTCCGGAAACCGGAGGAACGCTTACGTGTCCGCGGACGGTAAAGGCGGAATTCAACTTCCGGAAGGGCGATCCCGACGTGTTCACCAACGCGATATCCCTTGCCGGCGACACCGTGTTCCGTAGCGCGATGCCGTCGCTGACGTTCAGGCCGGAATCGGTCGCGCTCGACCGGGAATTCAACAGGACCGAAATCTCCTTCGAAGCCGTCGAGGGGGCCGAGGACGATGAGTTGACGCGGACCTACGCCTTTGAAGGCGACGATTTTTTCCCGAAGTCCTGGACGCTCGTGTTTCCGAATCAGCTGTTGTCGAATCTGACGGGAATCTCCGATGCCGTCATGGGAGGCGCATCGGCGACGGGAGCGGCTTCCGTGCCGCGCTTCTACCGCAACGACGGCCTGAAAGGAAGTTTCCAGATATGCATGGATGTGCAATATGCCGGAGGAGCATCGAATCTGCACAAAATGGTTCTCGTGGAACTTCGTCAGGGGCATGGAGGAATCGAGATGCGTTCTGACAAAACGGGATATATCAGAGCCGCTGCAAGCGATTATCCTGACGGATATGACGTTCAGACGCACGGATGGGATCCGGTGACGCAGTTGACTCCTTCCATAAACGATTATAACGCCAAATCGGCGACGTTTATGTTCACACGGGCTCCGCGCGTGCTCAAGCCAGAATACAAAACCGTTCTGGCGGACGGAAACACATTCTGCGGAAAGTCATTTTCGCTCGTTTCGTCCTCCGACACGATGCTCTGGTGCGAGGCGCAGAGCGATTGGTCGCATTTCGCGGTCAGCACACATGGGTGTGTGTTTGACGTGAAGGAGGGAAGCGTATTGACTACGCCGACCGATAAGGAACTCTATACGGGAAGCAGCGAGATTTATCTTCGTCCGGGATCCGTTTTCCTCCCCGGGCGACAGGGAGTCAGATGCCAGACCAAGCATACGGTAGATCATTCAATGATAATTCTCGGCTCCTGGGCCGGGGACGACCGTTACGGAGCCGGGACGGATTCCCAGACTTATATCGGCAAGCTGGAACTCATAGGCGGACGTATCGCCGGTGCGCCGGCCCGTTTCGGCATCGGGGGAACGGCTGAAACCCTTCTCGCGGTCACAGGTGACGAACCGTCGGTCGTGGACACCGGTTTTCAGCTCTATTCGGCAAGAGAAACGTCATCGGAGGTCACCGTTTCCGTTTCCGACGTGACGGCGGATGAAGCCGCCGACCTTGTCCTCGGCGGCGGGCTGTTGAATCCGATTCAGGCGTCGCACGTCCCTCTGTACGGTTTTTCGACATTCGTCAAGGCCGGCGAGGGCACGATGCGCATCGACGGAATCTGCAATTACACGAACACCGTCGATATCCGCGAGGGCACGGTCGAGTTCACGGCGGACGGCGGCGCGGGAGAGGAGGGGAAGTACCGTCTCTCCGGCGGTTCGCTTGCGTTCGCCGCCGGAACGCGCAACACGGTGAAGTCGCTTCACGTCGGCGGTGAAGGCGGCGGTATCTTTCTTGCGGAGGGTGCCGAATTCGCGGTTTCCGACGCATCCGGCCTGACGGCAGAGGGGATTCTGAACGTGACGAGGGCCGAAGGCGGACGTTTCCGGATCGGTTCGCGGGTTTTCCCCGGTCAGCTCAGCATGATCCGTGTCAACGGGCGCCATGTTCTCCAGGGTGCGGACGGGTGTCTCGAGCTCGTCGGATTCGTGTTCTCTCTGAGATGAGAGGCGTTATTGCGGAGTTGAAGAAAGCAGGTGAAAAATGACAGGAGTATTGACCTCGATATTGTTGATCGCGAACGCGCTGCCGTTCGAGCCGTCGTTCACCATGACCTTCGGCAGCGCGAAGGAACGAGCGCCTTCGCTGAAGGTCACGGCTTCCGGCATGCGCGCGCGCAGCGTCACGTCGAAGGACGGGACCGTCGAGTATTCGTGGAAGGGACACGATGCCTGCGGTGAAGGGTTCACGGTCACCGGCACTTTCAGTCGCAAGGCCGACGATACATGGGCGTACGCGTTCCGGTACGAAGGCTGCGAAACCGATCTCGACGTCGAGGAGATTTCGTTTCCCGAAATCACCGTCCCGAGAACCGACGGCACGCGCGTACTGGGTCCGAAGCAGACGGGGGAACTGCGTCTGCCCGACTGGAAAAACGCAAAGCCCGGAGAGACGGTGTCAGGGTGCGGACCGTTTTTCATCGGTTTCCGTTTCATGGCGGCGCTGGACGAATCGGCCGACTGCTGGTACATCGACCAGAGGGGCGATGCCCGGTTGCGTCCGACCCGTTACGTTTTCTCGAACGGAACGAAGCCGCATACGCTCCGCCTGTCCGCGGGCTGCATCGCGCCCGTTGAGCCGCGCTTCCGGCGCGCGGGGACGCTGCCGTTCGGCGGAGAGATCCGCAGATTCCGCGGCGGGTGGTACCAGGCGGCGGCTTTCTACCGCGACTGGGTGAAGACGCAGGACTGGTTCATACGTGCGAAGAGCAGGAATTTCGGAAAGCTGCGCGATATGGCGCTTTGGATGTGGAACCGCGGGCGTTCGTCGGAAGTGGCGCCCCAGGTCGAGATGTTCATGGAAAAAACCGGACTGCCCGTCGCTCTTGACTGGTACTGGTGGCACGAGATCCCGTATGACACCTCCTATCCGTATTTCTGGCCGCCGCGCGAGCCGATAGCCGATTTCCGGGCCATGATAGCCCGGTTGAAATCCAAGGGCGCGTATGTACAGACCTACACGAACGGCATGCTGTGGGACTGCAATGCCCCCGGCTACGAAAAGGACGGCCTGAAAGAGGCGCTGATCCGCAGGGACGGTTCCGTGAAAACGACCGTGTTCAACATTTTCACCAAGGCCAACAACGGATGGATGTGCGGACAGGCTCCGGTTTTCCAGTCGAAGATCAGGAAGCTCGCGCGTGAACTTTCCGCGAGCGGACTGGACGGGCTTTACATCGACATGATCGCCAACTGCGCGTATTGCGACTGCTGGAGCGAAACGCACGGACATCAGCGCGGCGGCGGACGCGCGGTGGCGGACGGCTACCGCGGACTCTTCCAGGCCGTCAAGGCGGAGAATCCCGACATGCAGCTTTCCTCCGAGGAGGCCGGCGAGGGATTCATCGACCTTGTCGATTCCATGATCATACTGTATGCCTGCTATGAGCGTCTCGGGTGCGGAACGGCGCCGACGGTCGACATGCCGCCGGTGTTCCAGGCCGTATATCACGGTTCCGTCGCGCTGTTCGGTTCATATTCGGTGATCGACGGGATCACGCCGTGGGACGAGAAGTGGGGCGTGCGTCCGCCGATCGACGAAGCGAAATGGGCGGGTAAATTCAAGGACCAGTTCGCATGCGAGTTCGCGCGCGGCGTCGTCTACGGTCTACAGCCCTGTGTCCACAAGGTGCTGCCCGTGCATCTGACGGATCCGAAATGGGCAACGGACTGGAAGTTCGTCGAAGACACGGCGAAGTTCTATCACGACAACAGGGAGTATCTTTTCGACGGCGAGATGCGCGACCCCGGCGTGATCCGCTGCGACACCGCCCCGGTGGATTTCTTCATCCGCGGTTCCTACACGCCGGAAGAGAAGTTCAAGACATGTCGCCAGGAGGCGTTGCCTGCGGTGTTCCATTCCGTCTGGAAGGCTCCCGACGGACGTATCGCCGCCGTTGTCGTGAACCGTACCCGCGAAACGCGACGGTTCTCCCTCGAAACGCCGGACATCCGCGCCGAGGGTGTTCTTCCTCCGCTGAGCTGGAAGAAGATCCAGGCAGTCGGCGTTTCCTTTCACGATTGACGTCAAACCGGCGGATTTTTGATTTGTTGGGCGACACGGTGCCTTTTGCGGTAGGCCGCAGCGGAGATGCCGGCGCGCCTCTGGAAAAAGTGCGAGAAATGCCAGGCTGAGTTGAACCCGAGGGGAATGAAGAGTCAGCTTATTGATACAGGTACGCCAAGCGAAGCTCGGCAGAACT
>SUVZ01000272.1 GCA_015061765.1 Lentisphaerota bacterium | reverse complement strand
GGTCCTCGACAAGGCCATCCGCGAACATGTCGATGGCATCTACTGCGTCTCGGACAGGAACACTTCGAAGGTGATGTCGCGATGCAGGATACCGTTCGCTGTGATCGACTATTCCTTTCCGATAGCAAACATCCGCACAAAGGCGGCGGCGATTGTCATCGATGACGACGAAGCCATCGGAGCGAACGCAGCAAAGTACCTGCACAATCTTGGCAGCTTCGGAGCATACGCATTCGTTCCCGCGCCCCGAAACCCAAGATGGTCGCGCCAACGCGAACGCGGCTACCGGTCGGGCCTCGCCAGGCATGGCATCCATCCGGCGGTGTACGACCAGAGGAAAGAGTCGCTGGAATCATGGCTTGCGCGGCTGCCGAAGCCGGCCGCCGTGTTCGCAGCATACGATTTCGGAGCGCTTGATGTGCTGAACGCGTGCAGACGGATGCGACTGCCCGTTCCCGGACAGGTGGCGGTGCTTGGAGTGGACGACGACGAAATCATCTGCGAGAATTCAGACCCTCCGCTGTCCAGCGTGAGCATCGACCACGTGCAGAACGCATACGACCTTGCCAAGAGACTGGATCGGCTTATGAATTCGCGCAAGCTGCCGCGACGGGCCATAATGATGGTGCGGCCCGGAGAAATAAGGGAGAGGGAATCGACGAGACATCTCGAAAACTCCGCCCACATAGTCCGAAAGGCCATGCACTACATCGCCGCGAAAGCGGCTGACTCCATAACGGTCACAGACGTGATTTCCCACTTGGGCGTGTCGAAGACCGTCGCATACGACATCTTCTCGAAGTATTCGGGCAAGACGCTCCGGCAGGCGATCGAGGACGCCAAAATGGAAAAGCTGACGGATTTGCTGCGCTCGTCGAACTTGCCGATAGCGAAAGCATGTGCGCTGGCGGGCTTCCGCAACCACCAGCGCGCCAAGTACGTCTTCAAGTCCCGCTTCGGCATCTCCATGCGCGACTACCGCAAGCAGCAGATCGGGCAAGGGTGCGTTTCCGTGTCTTCAAACTCGTCTGCCTACAACTTGAATTGCACCTGAATAAGTTCCAAGCCTGCAGGATTCCCGCCTTTGTCGAATTCCAAAGAAAGATTAGGTGCAATCGCACAAGCATTCTTAACACAATAAGAATGGGACTTAGCCCGACTTTCCACGTTCGAATGAAAAACCCCAGGATTTCCTGGGGTTTTGCCTAAAAGTCTTCACTACACGACTTTTTCGGACGGCATATTATTGAATTTACGCGAGAACCAAAGATAAGCTCAATTAACTACATGAAAAAGTCAAACTCAGGGTCGAACGTGGAAAGTCGGGTTAAAGAATCCTTCATCCCACTTTTTCACTACGTTTCTCAGATATCAACGGACTTCCAAGAACGATGAAACCGGCAGTAGACCTTCCCCTTGCACATGCACCTTGACCTTTCCTGGTTGACGACCGGACTTCAGTATCGCAAGCATAAAACCGTCTTTCATGGCCTTTCTGTCGACATTGAAAAGCTCATCTGTATAGTGATCACCATTGTCTAACGCATAGAGTTGCGCGGCGCCATCCACCTTCACCGTCAGGAAGCTTGACGCATCAGGCACACGTCGTCCCTCGGAATCCTTTGCATATATCCTTATGTATTTGAGATCGCATCCGTTCGGGCGCCAATCACCGGGCGACTCCTCTACAAGTTCAAGAGAAACAGCCGCCCCTGTTGTTTCGATGGCATGCGCCGAACCATTTGCACCACGCGCCTCTATCAGCCCCGCCTCATATACGATATTTGTCCACTGCGCCACGTTCGCCTCTGTATTCTTGACACCAAGTGAACGACCGTTCAGAAACAGTTCAACTCGGTCTGAATTCGAAAACACAAATACATCCCGTGTACTCTTCCCGTTTGGATTCCAGTTTTCAGTCAGCAAATACTGTCCCGAGTGGATATCATTCCAAATAAGACGCTCGCCCCTGTCACCAACAATGCCGATATGCGTCAAGGGTTCATGCGGATTTAAGCCGCTCTTTATGAGATACGCTTGCGGATAGGGTTCCAGGGCATGGGAGAAAAATGAATAGTTCCAGCCTTTCTTCGGCCAACAATTTGACTCGCCCCAATATTCGATCGCCCCCCACCAGCTGACGCCAACGGTACGGTCGCGATCCATCTCCAAATAAGGTTCAAGCCATTTGCTCGTGGATGCCTCGCTCTGGAAAAGTATGATATTCGGATTCCATTTGAGATAGTCCGCATAATCCTCATACCTGTAGTTGAAACTTGCCACATCCATAACCTCCGCAAGCTCCGGCGGACGCAGCGGCTTTACTTTATATCGGGGATCCTTGAGGTAGACAGCGCCTGCACGGGTCGGAAATAGTCCCACGGTAGTAAGGCGCGTCGGGTCCAACCGCTTGGCAAAGACATCCATCATTCGGTAAGTGGTTACCCCCCAGTCTCCAGTATCGTATCCTGAATATCTTTCCGACTGCTGAAGCTCGTTCCCGAGCGACCACAAAATGACACAAGGATGGTTTCGGTCTCTACGTATCCATTCTGTCATGAGTTCTGACCACATCGACAGAAACGGTCTGCGGCCAGACCACAGCCAGTTCCCCTCCGGCCACTTGTCGGCAAACTCATCCACCACCAGCAAACCGATCTCATCGGCAATACGATAGAAACACTCTGCATAAGGATTGTGGCTGCATCGCACTGCGTTGAAGCCAAACGCCTTCATCTGCCTGAGTTCCCTCTCTATCGCCCTTTCAAACTGCGCGACTCCTACAGCGCCATAATCAGAATGGTTGCTCATCGACTTGAGGAACACCTTCCGCCCATTCAGCCTGAAGCCGAACTTGGGCGAAAACTCCACCTTCCTTATGCCAAAACGCGAGACATCTGAATCGATGACAGCACCATCCTTTACAAGCCGCACCTCCACCAAATATAGCATTGGCGAATCGATATCCCAAAGGGATGGATTGGAAACAGTAACGTCAGGCAGCAAGAACTCTGTGCGCCTACGGTAATCCATCATCGGCACATCTCCGCGAGTTTCCCCAGCAACCTTGCCATTATGATCACGCACTACGGCAATAGCCTCCACACGCGACGTAGCCGCCAAAGAATCTACGGCATTATTCGATTCAAAAATCTTCGTTTTAAGTTGAAATCCCTCAAGTTCCAGCTGGACACGCACGACTGCCGATGTCGCGGACACATTTGGAGTTGTCACAAAAATGCCATGTCTGGCGATTGAGCGCACAGGACGGGTCTTGATGCGCACAGGACGATAGATTCCTCCACCCGTATACCAGCGTGCTCCGCCAAGGTGGCCAGTTGAAGTCCAAACTTCAACACTGTTGGTTCCGCCTACTGATTTTACGTGTTTTGTAATATCCACCTCAAAACCGAGGTAGCCATATTCCGATGAAGCCACCTTCTCGCCGTTCACCCACACATCTCCATTGCACATCAAACCCTCAAAATCAAGGAAAACCCGATCCTCACCCCATGCAGCATCGGAGATGAAACTGTTCCTGTACCATGCAGCCCCCATGGGTTTGAATCCACGGTTCCCTCCGGCCTCCTTGCGCCATGGCATTTCCATCTGGAAATCATGCGGCACAGACACCGTACGGGCAACGCCATCCCATCCCTCTGGAGAGAATCTCCAATCCGAACAGAAATCCACAACATTCCGCGCCGACACTATCCCTGGCACCATAGCAACAAAAAGACCTGTCAGTAATAATGCTGCAGTAATTCTTCTCATGTCATTTTCACCTAATTAAACTGGTTTTATTCGCTTACTTCAACCTTTACGTAGTTTCTCTTGCGCCCCTTCATCGAAGAGTCGAATGTGAATGTCTTCTCAGGCGATAAAAAGAAAAATAAGGGTGCTCCAGTTTGATCCATCCGTGGATTGAACTGCCAGGGATGCCCCTCCCGTGCCCTGAAATTGAGGCTCCAAAGTCCAGATACGCTTCCTTTGGGCACTTGAAAGACATTCCAATAGCAATGGGGGGCGCTTTTGGCTATTTTGTTCCCATCAGGACTATACAATTCCGCTATAGCACCATTTTTTCCACCCAATTGAGCCGAAAGAATGTATGAATCCGCCCTGCCATCAATAGGCACATAAAACGTGACTGGCTTCCCATCAATCGACTTGAACCCAATAGGTCGGCCAATCATATCAACCGCAACTGGCACAGATGCCTCCGTAAGCGTAAATGCACTTCCCCATATTCTAGACAGCATTTGATACAGACCTCGTCTCGGAACATTCACAGTGAACACTGTTTCATTGGTGCCGGGCACTGGCACGCGTATGGCATCCTTACCATACAAGCGTTTCCCATCCGCACTGTACGGCCCAATCTTCATCATGTAGTCAGGATGACCTTTTACTATAACGCCTTGCGGCTTCCACGGGCGTTGGTATCCAGCAAAGGACACGCCCCCCGGACGGTCAGCGAAAAAGACATATCGAATGTGACCGAAAACAAGATTGCCTGGCAATTTCACTCGTTTTCCAGGATTGGAGTCATTAACGATATAGGCATCTGGAGACTCTGGCGGATATTCTCTTGAAGGCATCGGACATTCCATTGCAGGAGGAAACCTCAAATCGCACCAAGCCTGATCCAATACTACATTATTTTTCTTCCCATCAGGTTCTACAACCAATACATTACCACGTATATCTGTGACGCGCCGGTGTGTAAGCGGATGATGTGGATAGTGTAGCCAGTCCTGACCTTTTCGTTTCAAATATATCTTGAGGTTTTCAAGAAGAATCCCGTCCGGAGGTTCACATTCCCATGTAAGAGTTCCCCAAAGTGCTGGAATACCTGCATTTGTGACAATACAATCTCGCATCTCCAGACGAGGAGTTCCTGCGCATTTCGTCTCTGTCCAGATGGCTTGACCTCGCGTATTCGCAAACATACACCTGTCCATGCGGACATATCCTCTTGGATAGGATTTTGTAGGTGGGTGGTTGATACCGAGGTTAAATCCCTGTGCATCACCCACCGAACGGCAATCCTCAAGCGTAATCGAAACAGGATCACTCTGCGCATCTGATGAGGCGACATAAAATGAATAGCCACATCCGCCGTTACCTTCAGTTAGGCAGTTACGCAACACGCAATTGACATAACGTGCGGTGCTGTGATCACCTTCGAAATCAATGCCCGCCTGCGGTGCAGTCCCAAATGAGTTTCGCATTATGCAGTTCTCTATCAGCAGATTTTCGCATGAACCGACCGTTATGCCCTGCCTGTGATTGGAGTCGAATACGCAATTACGCACCGTAAAGTTACGACACAAATGGCGAGGCTTTGTTGTACGTTCTACAATAACCAAGCCATCTCCGCCAGTCTCGCAAACTGTAAGGTTCTCAATCAGAACATCTGAACAATCCACAAATCGAAGGCCATGCCGCCATTCACTCTTCACATAAGGTGGTTTCCAATAATCCTTGCGGTTCATGCGTATTGTAGCGCCTTTTCCCAAACCTACCCAAGTAACATTTGTGCACTTCTCGTAATATATCATTTTGTCGCGGATATCAAGATATGCACCTTTTTTTGGCTCTTCGTGCATGAGTGTGGGTCGGTTCATGCCACCTCCTGACGAGATTTCCCTTTGTTCATGCGCATCGGAGCGTTGCAACTGGGCCACGGGATTGTGATGTTCGAGCAGAACAGCA
>SUVZ01000271.1 GCA_015061765.1 Lentisphaerota bacterium | reverse complement strand
GGCAAGGGCTTGTCCGACTGGATGCCGATGGTCAAGTCGGGTATGGTCGAGCTCGTGGCGTTCTGCGACGCCGACGCCAATCAGCGCACCGCGGTGCTCACCCACAAGATGGTGAAAGAACTGGGTTTGGTCGATATGCTCGCCAAGGTGCCGTTCTACACCGATTACCGCAAGATGCTTGACGACCAGTCTAAACTCAAGATTGACGCGATGACGATTTCCACGCCCGACCACATGCACGCGGCGCAGTCCATCCGCGCCATGAAGATGGGTATTCACTGCTATGTGCAGAAGCCGCTGGTGCGTACGCTTTGGGAGGCGAAATACTTCTACGACACCGCCAAGGAATATGACGTAATAACGCAGATGGGCAACCAGGGTTCGGCGTTTGGCGGCTTCCGTCGCGGCGTGGAGATCGTGCGCAGCGGAATTTTGGGTGATGTCAAGGAAGTGCACGTATGGACCAACCGCCCCGTGTGGCCGCAGGGCTTGTGGGCGAAGAAGGTTACCGCCGGTGCCGCCGATCCCATTCCCGCCGGTCTTGATTGGGATTCCTGGATCGGTACGGCGGCGATGCGCAACTATAAGGGTAAACTCCCGGATGAATGCCCCACGTTCAATCCCCGCAATCCCAAGAAGCGCTACGGGCAGAACGTCTATCACACGTTCAACTGGCGCGGTTTCCTCGATTTCGGCTGCGGCGCGTTCGGCGACATGGCCTGCCATACGATGAACCTGCCGTTCCGCGGGCTTGAGCTCGGCAAGGTGACGGATGTTGAATGCACCATGATCGAAGAGAAGAACGATGTCTCGTTCCCGACCAAGTCGATCGTGAAGATGACTTTCGCCGAACGCTGCTCCAAGTTCCGCAATGCGAAACTTCCGGCGGTTACGCTCTACTGGTACGACGGCAATCACAAGCCTTCCGCCGACCTCATGCCCGACGGCAAGGTTCCGAATACCGGCTGCATTCTCATCGGCACGAAGGGTACGCTCTGCTCCACCAACGACTATGGTAAGTATTCCACCATCGCCATGAAGGGTGAGACCGTGATGCAGGATATCGAAAAGCATCCCGCCGTTCAGGATATCGCCTGCTCAATTCCGCGCTGCAACGAAGGTTCGGTCGGAGTGAAGGAGATGGGCGGCGCCGGCGTGGCGGCTGCCGACAACGACGGTCACTATCTGGAATTCCTCAACGCGATCAACGGCGACGGGCCAAAGTATGCCGAAACCGGTTCGCGTTGCTTCTCGGATGTCGATTTCTCGATTCCGATGATGGAAAGCGTGCTTTGCGGTGTGGTCGCACAGCAGGTGCCCGGTAAGCTCAACTGGAATTCCTGCAAGCAGAGCTTCGACAACGCGCAGGCCAACGCGCTCATCAAGCCGTATATGCGCAGCGGATTCGAATTCTGATTCCGCTGTTCAGGCCGCAGTTCCGATCCTTCGGGTCGGAACTGCGGCTTATGAATGATGAGAGTTTTGTGATGGGATTGTACCAGAGAGTATTACAAAGCAGGTAAAGGCTTTGCCGTGTTTGTGGACGGGAAGGAGCGCTTCCGATCCGATGATCTGGTCGCCGGGTGTATGATCGATTTGTGATGGAGAGATGAGTAATGAATGGAGAGAAAAGGGTAAAGAGAAAAGAGTAAAGGGTAAAGAGTAAAGAGAGAGTAATGAAAGATGGGTAGAAGATGAAGAGATTGGCATTATTGGTGTCGGGGTTTCTTGTCGCGGCTTGTGTAACAGATCGTCAGATGTCTGAATGTGAAAATGAAATGAAGCTGGACGGGAAGTGGAGCTTCAAGCTGCTTTCAAGCGAGAAGGAATGCCCGGCGGACAACTTTTGGAGTAAGGACTTTGACGTCTCGCAGTGGAATTTGATTGATGTTCCGTCCTGTTGGGAGATGAAAGGCTTCGGAAAGCCGCTCTACGATGAAAAGATATCCGGTGAGTCCGGTCTTTATGTGCGGCGTTTCACCTTGCCGGATTCATGGCCGCAGGATGGGATTGTGCGCATACGCTTTGAAGGTGTCATGTTCGGCGCAAAGGTGTGGGTGAACGGACGCGAGGCGGGCTCTTTCACCAGTTCATTCAATGCCAACGAGTTGGACATCACTCCGTTTGTAAATCGCGGCGGCGAAAACACCATTGCCGTTCGTACCAACGCACATCCCAAGGGGGCGGAATTTGATACCAATGACGACTGGACGTTGCACGGTATTTTCCGCAGTGTGGTCGTTTTTCATCGTCCTCAACTTCATCTGGCGAAGTGGCGCATCTCCACCAAAGTCGACGGTCGCAATGCGTTGGTTTCCATCGAGAGCGAGCTTTCACAGAAAGGAAGCGTGGAGACGCGGATATTCGATTCTTCCGGCCGGCTGGTGACGAGCTCTGCCGGTGCGACGGCTGGCGCGAAAGCGAATGCGAAGATGACGGTAAAGGATGCCAGATTCTGGAGTGCGGAAGCGCCTGAACTCTACAATCTGGAATTTATTGTCCGGAACGAGAACGGAAGAATTTGCGAAACCCGTCGTTCCAAGGTGGGGTTGCGGGAAATTTCCTGGAACGGCGGTGTGCTGAAGGTGAACGGCATGCCGGTTAAACTGCGGGGAGTGAACCATCATGACCTGTCACATGTCAACGGCAGGGCGATCACTGATGCGGAACAGCGCAGGGATGCTGAGCTTATAAAGGCGGCAAACTGCAATTTTATCCGCACGAGTCACTATCCGCCGTCAAAGGCTCTTTTGGACGCCTGCGATGAACTTGGCATTTATGTGATGGACGAAGTTCCGTTTGGCCTTGGCAATCGTTTCCTTGATGATTCGTCATTTGGGCCGATTCTTTTGGAGCGGGCCGAATTGACCCTTGCGCGCGACATGAACCGCGCATGCGTAATCATCTGGAGCGTCGGCAATGAAAACCACATTACTCCGATTTCGTTGGCGACGGCAAAGAAAGTCAGGAAATTGGATTCTTCCCGCCCTTGGTGCTTCCCTATGCAGCCGAGAGAATTCCTGAAAGAACTCGAAAAGCGTCCGGTATCAGAATTGGGCGATCTTGTGAATTGGCATTATCCGGCAATATGCGGCGAGCCGGATGAATTGAAAAGCAAGTATTTCTCCAGGTTTGACCGGCCTTATCTTTCAGGTGAATATGCCCATGCATACGGATTGGATTTCGGACTGCTCGAGTGGTATTGGAGTGAAATGATGTGGAACGACCCTTCCTATGCAGGCGGGGCCGTATGGATGTTCAATGATCAGGGGATCATCCGTAAGGTCGATGACATGACTGCTGAGGAGCTGGAGAATTGCGTATGGCCAGATTCGCGGCATGTGTGGGATTCGGCCGGAAGTCGCGGAACGGACGGGGTTGTCTATGCGGATCGTACGCCGCAGAGCGATTATTTTGAAATGCGCAAAGTCTATGCGCCGGTGAGACTTGCAGAGCCGACAGAATCGTTGCTGAAAGGGCGAGCATTTTCACTGACTATACCGGTGGAGAACCGTCAGGATACGCTTTCGCTGAACGATGGACTGGTTTGCGGTTGGAAGCTCTTCGCCGATCGCAGGCAGGTTGCGTCCGGAAGTGTGAAACTTCCTGCGGTCGTTCCGCATGGGAAGGGGGTGCTGGAGATCGCGGGCAATGTGCCCGAGGCCGATGCTTCGCTGTGGCGTGTTGAAATCGCGTTTTGTCGGCGCCGTGACGGCAAAGCGGTCTATGAACGCTCTTATCCTCTGAACATCTCGCTTCCGGCGCCGACAGCCTCTCCGCGTTTGACGCTTAGGTTTGATGAAGCGTCCAAACAGGTTGTGTTTCTGGGCGAAGGGAAGGAACTTTTGCGCACTCCGGTTGTTGCCCGTGTAGATCGCAGACCGATGCTTTCCAAAGACCGTAAGACAAAGCAGTTCGACCGTTGGACGCCGAATGCGCTTGAACCGTCGCAGGTCAAGGTTGTTTCAAGTTCGGAGAGTTCACTTGTGCTTGAACTTTGCTGGAAACCGGAGGAGTTCACCCTCAAGGAGAAGACAGACATTCTTCGTGAACTTCACGGAAAAGTTAGTTTTACGGTAGAAGATTGCCGTGTCCGTGTCGGTTATTCATTGAGTTATGCCTGTGAACGCAGACTTGTGGAGACCGGCATCGCGCTTCAGCTGCCCGGAAAGTTCAAACGCTTTGATTGGGTGGGGCTTGGGCCTTACGAATGCTATCCTCTAGCGTCAACGCTTTCCGAGTTCGGAATTTGGGCGTTGAACAGGGATGATTTGTATTTTTCAGGCAACCGGCGCGATGTCCGCCTTCTGCTTGCAAGTTCGGATGATGGCGGCGAAGTGGCGGTAGTTCCGTCGGCGCCTGCTGATATCGCCTTTGAACGTCGCGGTGAAAACACGCTCGTCGCCCACAATGCGTTTGTCGCCGGCAAAGCGTGTAAGTTCAATGAGCCGAGGACGATGGGCGACCTGAAGGCCGGAGACAAACTTGAAGGTTCGTTTTATTTTCTGCCGCAGGTCAAGAAATGCTCCAGGCTTGACGCGCTGTTCGGCGAACGCATTGCCGTTAAGCCGTTTATGCCGTTTTACAGAACATACGACTTTTAACGATTGGTTGTTCAGCCGTAAATGGGCGATGAAAAGTTGCGCCCGCAATTTCATCGCTGCCGATTGCCGCCGTTTTTGCAAGCGTCAGTTTTTGTCGTGGGTGGCGTTCTTTCGGAATTTGCGCATTGAAATGCCGAAGCATTGTTGAAAGCGGTGTGAAAGCGAGTTGATGTTGCTGAAGCCGCATTCGGCGGCAATGGCGGAGATCGGCCGGCGGTTGGAAATGAGCAGGCGTTTAAGCTTCGCCATTTTTGCCGATTCGATCGCTTCCCGTATCGTTTCTCCGGTTGCCGCGCGGTAACGGATTTCCGCCAAGCGTCGTGAAACTTTGAGATGGTCGACAACATCCGCGACGGTTATCCCGCGGGTGGCGTTTGCACGGATGAAGCGTTTGGTTCTGTCGACAAGTGCTGCAGACGGCGCACATATACGCGTTGATTCCCGCTCGATAACCATTTGCGGCGGTACGGTTATCTCTTTTCTTCGTCCGTTGTTTTTTCCTTTGATGAGTTTTTCCAGCTCTTCGGCAGCCCGTCTGCCGATCTCGACATGGTTGGGCAAGATGCTCGAAAGCGGCGGAGATGCATGTGCGCACATGAATTCGTCATTGTCGACACCAAGGACAGACACAGCCTCCGGTACGCGAATCTTCAAGTGATCGCATGCTGTCAGAACATGTACCGCCCGCCAATCGGCAGCAGCCATTATTGCGGCAGGTTTCGGCAACGTCAATATCCAATCAGAAAGCGCGGCAATGTCCTTTTCCGATCCGGGATCGGAAACAGCCGGGAATACGCTGACGAATGTGTCGGGAGCCGCTGATCTTATTCTGCCGCAGAAAGCGTCGGCACGCTCTTGCATCGAATTTACGTCGTTGTTCGCGCATACGAAGCCGAAGGAATTGAACTTTCCGTGCTTTAAAAAATAGTCGGCTCCCATCTCCCCGATGCCGGCGTTGTCATTGAAGATAAACACGGTCGGATTTTTGCGGGCCTTAAGAACGGGATCTTTTATCCCGATGACCGCCATAGGGATAGGGGTGTCGACCAATGCGCGCATAAGCTCGGCATCTTCGGCTTTGGATATGAACAATCCGGCCACATTGCTTTTTTCGGCGTTACTGATCTTTTCAGTCGTAATCGGGTTTT
>SUVZ01000270.1 GCA_015061765.1 Lentisphaerota bacterium | reverse complement strand
AGGCCTTGATGCCACCAAGGTTCGGCGGCATGTGGAGCGGACCGAACTTGACAAGCTTCTCGCAGGCAGCGAGAGTCTTTGCGTCCATGAGCGCGGAATCCTTGAATACCTCCGCACCGTGAAGGACTCGGTGCCCGATCGCGTCGATCTCCTTGAGCGACTTGATCACGCCGCTCTCCGGATCGGAGACGGCGGCCACGACAGCCTTCAGCGCCTCGGCATGGTCGGGAGCCTTGACTTCCTTGACGATTTTGTCTGCACCCGCCTTCTGGTAGGCGATACGGCTTCCGGGGATGCCGATGCGCTCGACGAGTCCCTTGCAGAGCATCTTTTCACCCTTCATGTCGAAGAGCATGTACTTGAGCGAGGAGGACCCCGCGTTCACGACCAGAACTTTGCGTATATCTTTTTTCATAATCGATGGGAAATGAGAGATGAGAGATGAGTAATGGGAGAAGGGAGATGGGAGAGCGCTTTGAATATAAGCCGCCCTCCCATAAACTCCTTACTTCAGATCGACCTTGAAGAAGCCCTTTGTTGTGTCGAGACCATCAAGCGGAATCTTGAAGGTATCGCCAACAGAGCCTTCATCATCAATCGCAAACTCTACAGACTTGGTCACCACGACTTCCCAGTCGCCACCGAGTTGAGCGGTGTAGTAGACCACAACCGTAGTCATGACCTTGCCGTTCGAAACGAACACGGTTCCAAGCGACGGTTCATCGGCCTCGGCGCCAACGGTGAGGTTCACGGCGCCATTCTCAAGCGTCAAACCCGTGACGGCAAGCGTGGAATCCTTGACGGTATTCTCGAGCGTAGGTACGCCAAGTGCAAGTGCGGCGACCTGCATGGAGACCTTTCCGCCGCCAAGCGAGAGCAGTCCGACAGAGTTTCCGGCGCCGACAAGGTTGTCGATGGCTGTCTGCAGCTTGGGATTGACTGATATGTATCCGTTGTTGGCATTCTCCGCCACACCCTTCTTTTCCAAGAAGTCGGTCTTGTCCGTATCTGCCGTATTGTATTCATAAACATCCGGCAGGCAGTCCTGATCGACATCCGCATCTTCAATGTAGCACACCTCCACAGGAGCAGCGCCATAGCCCACCTCTATCGCAGTGGGACTGAAGACGCCGCCAGAGACGATATCGCCACGGGGACATACATATCCCCACGATTCCCAATCGGAACGCTTGCAATCGCCATCGGAATCGATGAACGCACGGAGATAGTAGGTGCCGGCCTCAAGCCCGACAATCGTGGCATTCACGGCATGACTATCATTGGTGACACTATCATAGCACCCGGACGGGACATATGTGCGTCCTGCCGGAACACCGGAGAAATCAGGTGTCGTATACGCCTCTACGCGAATAATGTCTTCCATTTTGATCTGGGCAACATTATACTGACCCGGACCGTAATACTTGACCGACGCCTTGATCACACCATAGTTGCCGGAATTCGCCTCAGACGAGTCGTACACGTTCATGCGGAACGTCTGAGCGTCTGACCAAAGCGGATCCTGATACTTGGAGTTGTGCACCGACACCTGCCACGTATAGTTCTCAAGGTTCTTGAACACCTTGCCGGCGGAAGCAAGATCATTCACATACAGCGGAGCACGCCATTCGTACACGCCAGACGGCAACTTAGGCGGCATCGCCTGATAGCCGGAGTTCCACACGGTGGCACCAGAACCATCCTTGACGACAATCGAAAACGCCGTGAACGTATCTGCGCCATCATCATCAAGGCGCCATGTGAACAGCGGCCTTGCACCATAATTGATGACATTCGCATTGACAGGAACCGGCTTGAGCTGCGATGCCGTAAAGGTACGGACGACTTCGAAGGTATTGGAGGCAAGCGCAACATTGGATTCCAATGTCACACGATATGTCACTGTCGTGACATTCATCTTGCCGTTCACCACCATCTTGCTGTTAAGGACATCAGCCTTGAACGCAGACCAGTCGATATCGAAATCTGTCGCATTCATGAAGTCTCCCTCATGCAAATACACACGATTGGCGATATCACGTCCGAGAATATATGGATTGGTATCTTCCACTTTTCCATACGAATTCCCCACAAGGGAATTGATCTGCACACGCTTCATGTCAATACGAGTGCTCCGGGCGATCGATTCTGCACCAGAATCGAGACCAAGAGCATAACGAGGTGTTGCAGGACCTCCATCTGCAAGCTGTATCTCAACATTAGCCGAGTTCCAGCCCACATTCACATTGCGGGCAATCCCCATGGGCTCGCCTTCGGTATACTCGCCATTCCCGTCTATATCAACAAACGCGACGAAGGTATTGAGGCCTTCACGGACATGACCGGTCGATGCGCGCGAAAGGGCAAATTCCCACTTTGACTCATCGACGAGACGCTTGCTCTGCCAGTGAATCTTCACATAAGACTGGTCAAGATTTGAACGGATATAGGTATTCGTCTGTGGGTGGTAGAACATATATGTTTCATCTTCCAACTCATATCGATAACTTGACAATGCAGAGAAATCGATCTCCATCTCACCGGTCCGATAGATCAAGGTCCCGATATTCTCAGTCACGGCAGAAAGGTTTGCGGCATCATTGACTCCCTGGATAGGAGTCTCTTCCAGCACTTCTCGCCACACTGACGAAGACGGGCTTCCCCACACTCCACGACCGTCCGTAACATTAAGTTCTGACGGATCCCTGAAGTAGACTGTTACAGTACCGGGGACAACCACACTAGGCCCCAACAGATACTTGGTTTTCACCCCTGGGTTCACACCAACAATACGGTCGTAGTCCATCGCCGTATCAGAACCTGGCACATTCCATTTGGCATCCTCGACAGATGCATTGCTGCTGTATGCCTTGACGACTATCGGTGCAGAAACCAAAGATGCGTTCTTATAGAAGGCCTTGACAGAAATGAGAGGTTCTGGATACTCAGGGACCTGCTGGCCTTCTGCCGTAATTGTGGCAAAGCGGTCCGGCAGCGTACCTGCACGGCATTCAGCATAATTGCTCCACCCGTCAGCATCTGCATCAGCGGAAGGATCATACTGCACTGCGTCGACAACACCATTCGCAAACAGATTCTCCCACTCGTCTTCCATGAAGTCATGGTCTGTGAAGAGTTCGCCAAGATAGAGCCTGCCAGCCTTGCGGAAGTAGTCGAACTCCTTGCCGTTGGTCTTTGAGAGGACTGGGCTGATTTCGCCAAACTTGAAAACGTCGGACACAAGGTATTCGGCGAAGTCCGCCAAACCATCCTTGTCTGTGTCGGACTTTGCCGCACCCTTCAGATCGTGGAGTCGCTGCCACCAGTCGCGGAGACCGTCATTGTTGGAATCAGCCTTGTCAGCGTAAGTAGCGTCAAAGTCCTCCTTGGCTGTCGCGTCGGGGAGAAGACCCTCCGCCAAGGCGCGGAGATACGCCTCGGCTGTCGTGTAGCCAAGGGCCTCCGCCCAGTCCGGAATGCCGTCAGCGTCAGAATCCGCGACAGCGCCATTGACGGACGTTGCCGTCCATGCATCCATGGCGCCCTGCCCATCCCAGAAGTCAGCGCCGCGCTTGGCGAATGCGCCGCCCAGCGGAACGAGGTCGGTTGCGCCGACAAAGTCGCTGCGGAGCTGGAACGCGTAGCGGTCGTAGATGGGATAGCCCATGGTGTCGTAGAGCTGAAGCGACGGAGCGACCGCAAGCCTGTTGAGATGATGCAGCTTTTCGAACCTGTACACGTAGGTCGGATACGGATTCGCCGAGTTTGGATATGCATATCCGTTCTGATTGCCGATGACACCCGCAGCGTAGGAACTCCAATACTGGGAGTCGATGCTCGATCCGTCCATCACGGGAAGGTGCGCAACCGTATTGGGTATCCATGGCACTATCGCATAGTTGCTGTACACCTTGCTGTTGATTGCGGAAAGCTTGCTCCACCAACCCACATAAAGTGCCTCATCGAGATCCTTGATGTTGGGCTTGCGCACATTGTCCAGAACGGCAGCCTGGAAGCCCGTAGGCTCCGCAATGACATTCGCCGCATCAACGGCGCCTGGAAGCGTCGCAAAGCTGTAATGCAGGAGAAGCTCGGGCGGAAGAGCCGTCCTCGGATTGGAGTCCGCGCGCGTAGCGCCGTTGCGCCAGGCCTTGTAGACGGTCTCGCGCAACGAGTTCACATCGTCAAACGAGTAGCGCTTAAGGTAATTGGAGTGGAGATCAGATGCGGAGCGTGCTCCGTCCCACACGCGAACCTCGTCAATCCAACCCTTGTAGAATCCGGAGAAATCGGCCCATGTCGTCTCTGGATTCACGCTGACGGCGTTCTTGTTGAGTGCGCGGGCGCCTATGATGTTTGCGCAAGGAAGCGCACGATAGCCCGTGTACGGCATCACCGACGTACCGGATTCCTGAAGGATTCCGTCAATGCCATTCGCGGGAAGGAGCCCCACTCCGTTGGCGGATGCCACAGGGGCAACAGCGCCGTTCATGTAAAGTGCGGCGGTGTATCCGTCGTAGGTGAACGCAAGATGCGTCCAGACACCAGAACCAAGCGCAAGTCCCGTAACCCTGATTGCGCCGGAATCCGCCGTAGAACCCTCGTACTCGCCGTAAACCTTGCCGTCTGAGTCGACGCCTATGCGGAAGTTTGCGCGCACATAGGTCTGATTGTTGGAGAGCGTGGAGGCACCGTACACGCAGACGCGCTCCAGGATAACGACATTCCTCTGGGCGCCTTCAGGGCGCACCCAACACTCGACGGTGAACTGCTTGAGCAGATCCGGCTCGGTGCCGATGCTGCGGCGTGATTCAGAATCATAGGAAACGGCCGCCGACTGATCGCCAGGGAGATACAGTGCCTGACGGCGGTTCGGATCCATGAAATTGAGCGGGTCGGACGTGGGCTCGACACCCTTCACCAGTTCAGTGCTGTCGCTCCTGAAGTCATGGTCGGTATCGTAACCTTCGTTCTCCTCGAACGAGAACATCCAGTTGCGGTTGATGCCGCCTGAACCGGGTGCGTACACGACCGTATTCCAACGAAGGTCCTTCCACGGATAGTTGAACAGATCGTGGTGCGTGATGCCCTCCGTGTACATTGGAACTTCGGAAAGGTACGGATCGGGCCCGTAATACTGCGAAGTGAAGCTTGCGAATTTGGCGGATGTGGAATCCGTCATCCACAGCGGAGTCGGATCCGTATGCGTATTCTGCGGCTTGGCCAGATTCACCTTCAGCGCCTCCTCGTCGTTGCGGAGGCCATCGCCGTCGGCATCGCACTCCATGGTGCCGATCAACCAAGGATGCCTGATCGCATCGAACGCCGGTTGCTCGTCGAGATTCCAGTCGGTCCAGTGGTTGCACCAGGCGTTGACCGTGCCGCCGTAGATGGCGCCGATTACGTCGTAGGTTCTGAAATTGTGAAGCCCCTGTTCATTAATGGACATGGGATCCGACGCAGAGCCGAGAATCGGGTTGAGACCATGGAATATCTCGTAGTAGTCGTCCATACCGTCGTTGTCGGTATCCCAACGACGGGGATCTGTCGACGCGTAGCCGCTCGCCTGTATGGTCTGCGTCCCCAGCATCGTGGGAATGTCGACCGACGGACGGAGCATGACTCGATATCCAGCACCTTCCGAATGCGCGTAGTTGGCGCAACCCGAGAGCCCGGCCGTATTCTGGGCGAGCGGATCCCAGGAATGGGGAGCAAGCGTGAAGTATCCCAACTTGCCGAACTGCCATGCTCCGAGACCGGTAAAGCCCTTCTCCTTGCACTTCTCCTGGAACGCATTGCCGTCCCA
>SUVZ01000269.1 GCA_015061765.1 Lentisphaerota bacterium | reverse complement strand
TAAGGGTTTCGTTTGCGCCGAAATGAAATTAATACCATTTGCGGCGTGAGCGGAAATGTGTACTTTCCCGCCTAGTGAAATTCAAGCAATCGCGTTTTGGCAGTGTAATAGACAATACCGAGAGGAAGAGCGAAAATGAATAAACTGATAATGATGATTGGCGCGGCGGGATGCCTTGCGCTTGAGGCGTTTGCCAATACGGCGGCAACGTACACGGCGGGTGTCACCTCGCTTGCCGGCGGCAAGATAACGTTCGAGTACGATGGTTCGGACAATATCACGAAAATGCGGATGAAGCCAGACTATGGCGAGATGCTGACCTTGACGGGCGACACGCTCTCTTTCGCGGATGGTGCGCAGGTCGTCACTTCGCAGCAAGGTACGCCCGTAATCGCCAACGCCGTTTCCGCCGCCGGTTCCCTGCGTCTTGGCGGCGTTACGAACATGGCTTGGAGCGGTAGTGTATTCGACCGATACACCAACCCCAATTGGCAAACTGTGCTGACGAACACCCGGCTTGACGACATCGTACCGGTTTCATCCACCGGCTGCGGGAACGGAGGAAACGGCCAGACCGTGTATCACCCATACTGGATAGTGCGCGAGGGCGATACACTCCGGGCCGAGTTCCAGAGTTTTGACAGTACATACCTCTATGGCGTCCACCTCGAACTGCAACAGGATGGCGACGACATCAAGGCCAGGGTAATCAGCGGCGGCTATATAAAAGGTGCAACCTACACCAACTATCTCGGCATCAGCCTTTTTGAATGCCCCAACCATCCAAGCTGGAATCTCACGAAAGACAGTAATACGGCCAAGAAATACGGATTCAAGCAATTGACTTTCGGGCGGCGATACGAAACATGGGACTATTGCGGCAACCTTCTTTCGGATTCGTACGATACCGTCGTCGCAACAAACACTTCGCTTGAAGACGTTGAGATCCTTTATGCCACATGTAACAACGGACACGCGCTCACGGGGTGGTCAAATGCGCAAGTGACGCTCTATCCGCATCATGTCGTATCAGCGGACGGCTATCTCTACGCGCAGTTTCCCGTCATAGACGGAACGATGACAAAATGCGTGAAGATCCGTCTCCGCCAGAGCGGAAGCGATGTGGCCGCCCGCATCGTCTATGCGGCGTATATTGACGGTGTGCTCGATCTGGACAACGATTTCGACATCAACTACACGAGGCAGAACTGGGCGGTAATCACTCAGGAGAAGTTCGACGCGGGTTCGAAACAGGGGTATGGTCTCGACACTCTCGCCCTGCGCAGCAAGGCGAAGGACAAGTTGACGTTTGCAGTCTCCGGCACGTTGGCAATAGACATGCCCATCGGCGGCGACGATGCGGAGGTGACATTCGAGGCGACATCTGCAACGGCTACGGTGAATGTTACTGCGCAAAACAGCATGGCCAACAGCGCATACATCATCAAGGGCGACGCAGATCATGTGATGAAATTCTACGCCCAACACTCTGCGACCCCATATTATCCGCTTCCTGCCGGAATGACGGATGTATATGGCGAAGGGACGGAATTGCATATTTACGGCTACAACAAGATGGGCTACGGGACAAGCGGCGGCGAATCCGCCATAACGATGCATCCCGGATCGAAGTTGTATGCGGAGAATAACTCCCACGCATTCTACAGAGGGAAACAGGTCTTGACGCTCGATGCATCGGAACTCATTGCCAACAAAGCTACCTACGTTCCGAAGATGCTGACGCTGTCCAACGGCTCTACAATATCGGGCAGTGTCGGTCTATCCGCAGTTTACGATCAAAACAACGTGGTTATGAACGTGACGGGAACTGGCGCAAGCACATTCAACCCCGATGTCACGCTTTTCAGCTATAACACCACGAAACGCGAGTGGGAGATTTGCGTGGATGACACTGTGGCGGGTGATGATGCGGATTTCATCTTTAATGGCGATGTGAACCTTTCTAATACGGCGAGCCAGCGATATTCAGTTATCAAGAAAACCGGTGCAGGCACGATGCGGATGAACGGGCAGATGAAGTATGTGAACAATGCGACGCGCATTTGCGAGGGGACATTGCTTCTCGGCAAATCGGATGCTACCGTGTCCGGCTCCAAGTTCTCTCTCGAAGGTGGCACGCTTGGACTTGCGGCGGGTACTGCTAACACAGTGGGCAACGTAACGCTCACGGCGTCCTCAGCGATCACGGTCGGCAACGGCGCGACGCTCACTATGGCGTCGCTGACGGTGCCGGATGGCGCAACGCTCGCGCTCACAGGCGATGTGCTGGGCAAGGTGAAGGTATCCGAGACGCTCGATGCCGACACTCTTTCCCGCGTCACCGTGAACGGCAAGCGGGCGTACCAGGCGGCAGACGGCTATTTCAGACTTAGAGGGCTTATTATATCTTTCTACTAAGGAGAAATGCATGACGTCAGTAGTTTCGAGAAGGGAATTTCTGGGCGGCATGGTCGCCGCTACGGGCGCGGTGGGGACACCGCGCCCTGCCGTTGCGGACGCGGACGAGACAAAGCCTGTCTCTCCGCTGATCGCCTCGGCGCCGGTGCTGCAGAACGCCGCCGAGACGACGATGGGCGTTGCGTTTGCCGTCTCCGCCGACGCAAGCGGGTGGGTTGAGATTTCGCGTTCGCCGGATATGAGCGGTGCGCAGATACGGTATATCGGTAAGAGATGACGGTATCTATGCGGTTAGCGGATTTATGATCAGTGTATGGTGATTTTCGTTTGAAGAAAAGGAAATATATGAATTGTAAAACTCTCCTGTGTGTCGCTTTGGTTTCAGTGGCTGCAGCGGCGGGTTGGGGACGGACCACCATGCCGAATTCGTGCGGTTCGGCTTCGTCGATTTGTCCGCCCGATATCCGCAATGTGACGTTTACGGACGGATTTTGGCGTCCGCGCATCGAGACAAATCGTGTTGTAACGGTTTGGAGCGATCTTAAGCGGTGCGAAGAGACGGGGCGGCTCTCCAACTTCCGTCTTGCGGGAGAACGGGCCGGTACGGGATTTAAGGGCATTCCATACGATGATTCGGATGTTTTCAAGGTCATCGAGGGGGCGGCGTACATTCTATCCACGGTACCTGACAGGAATCTTGAAAAGCAGATAGACGCCGTTATCGGCGATATCGCCAAGGCTCAGGAACCGGACGGTTACCTTTACACGGCGAGGACGCTCGGTATGGACAAGGTCGAGGGTTTCAGACATCGCCGGATGATGGGGGCGAAGCGTTGGGGCAATTGCGCTTCGGGGCACGAACTCTACAATGCGGGTCATCTCTACGAGGCGGCGGTCGCATGGTTTGAGGCGACGGGCAAGCGTAACCTTCTCGATGTCGCCGTCAAATCGGCAGACCTTGTGGACAGGACGTTCGGTCCCAATCCCGGTCAGTTGAAGCATGTCCCCGGGCATGAAGAGATCGAACTTGCCCTCTGCAGACTTTACCGGGCGACCGGCGAGGAACGCTATCTACGACTTGCACGTCACTTTCTCGATATGCGCGGATTCAGCACGACAGGACGGACGTCGGAGGTGTTTACGCCTGAAGGGACGCTTGTCAAGGGCGATGCGAATGCCGCGCCGGGCAGCCAGATACAGAACCATGCGCCGGTTCTTGAACAGCGTGAAGCTGTCGGCCACGCCGTTCGTGCGACGTATCTCTACTGCGGCATGGCGGATATAGCATCTCTCATGGGCAGTGCGGATTATCTCAAGGCGACAGATCGGCTGTGGGAGAACGTCGTCGAAAAGAAACTCCATCTCAACGGATCCGTCGGCGCACGGCACAAGGGCGAGAAATTCGGAGCCGCGTATGAGCTGCCTAACGAGACGGCCTATCTTGAGACGTGTGCGGGAATCGGAAACGCGCTCTGGAACTGGCGGATGTTCCTTCTTCACGGAGATGCGAAATACGTCGATGTGCTGGAGCGTGCGCTCTACAACGGCATCATCAGCGGCGTCAGTCTGAGCGGCGACGAGTTCTTCTATCCAAATCCTCTCGCTTCGAGAGGCGGTTACAAACGTTCCAAGTGGTTCAGGACATCGTGCTGTCCGGTGAACGTGGTGCGTTTCATTCCGCAGATTCCGCAATTCGCCTACTCGACGAAGGGGAATGCCGTCTATGTGAATCTTTTTGTGGCGAGCGAGGCTAAACTCAATCTGAAATCCGGTACGGTCAAGGTGTCGCAGACGACGGACTATCCTTGGGATGGCAAGGTGCGCATTGAAGTCGATCCCGACGCGCGCGCGGCCGCCCACACGTTCAAGTTGCATGTCCGCATTCCCGGTTGGTGTGTCGGACGGCCAGTGCCGAGCGATCTTTACACGCAGACTATTCCCGGAACGATTTCCGATTTCAGGATTTTCGTGAATGGTGAGGCCGTGAAGGTGACACCTGTTCATGGATATTGCGTGATTGACCGCGTATGGAAGAAGGGGGATGCGGTCGAAGTGACGATGAATATGCCTGTACGCCGAATCAAGGCGCACGGCAATGTCGCGGCCAACCGCGGGCGGCTCGCCGTCGAGCGGGGACCCGTCGTCTATTGCGCAGAGGGAGTGGATAACGGCGGCAGGGCGTTCGGCGCGGTGATCCCGGCGAATGCCGCATTCACCGAAGAGAATATGGAAATCGGAGGTTGTTCTTTCCCGTCCCTGAAATCATGCAACGGCGTAAAACTCATACCTTACTGTCTGTGGGACAATCGGAAGCCGGGCAATGAAATGCAGACCTGGTTCGCAACGGACGCATGGGCGGGAGTGGACAGCAGGCTTACGGCTTCGCACTGCAATCCCGCCGATAGCATTAACAATCTCTTTTCCGGCATCAAACCGTCGTCATCTAACGACAGGTCCATCCGCCGCTTCACATTCTGGCCGCATCGCGGCACGGAGGAGTGGATACAGTGTGATTTCAGAAATCTGCGCGCCGTCAGCGGTGTCAGGATCTACTGGTTTGATGATACGCCGACCGGCGGAAAATGCGCACTTCCGAAATCCTGCCGCGTGAAGTGGCGTGCGGCAGATGATGCGGCGTGGCAGGATATTGCCGCGATGGATCCGATCCTGAAAGACGGTTTCTGTGAGATGAAATTTCCTGTTGGGGTTAAGGCGAAATCGATTCGACTCGACATTGTGCTGCAGAAGGGGTTATCGGGCGGTCTTCTCGCGTGGGAGATACTGCCGCTTCCGCGCCTTGCCGCGTTCGGTAAAGGATGGCGCTTGCGTTACCGCACGGCGGCGGACTGGAATCGGGAAGGGTGGCGCAACGCTTCGATTCCGCTCGGTAACGGACTGTTCGGCATTTCCGAATTCGGCGGCGTCGATGTGGAGCGCCTGCAGCTGACGGAACCGTCGTTTCAGACGCGTCGGCTTCTTTACAACCGGAAGGACTGGCCGGAGGGAAATCTTACGGATGCGGTGGATGTATCGGTCGATTTCGGGCACGGAGACGCAAAGGACTATGTCCGGGAACTCGATCTTGAAACCGGAATCGCCACTGTTGGATATTCATCCGGCGGTGTTGATTATACACGCGAATACTTCGCTTCATATCCGGACAAGGCCGGTGTAATGCGCTTTGCCGCATCGAAGAAAGGGGCTTTGTCGTTTACGCTGAATGTAGCCGTGCCGTTCCCCGATGAAAAATGGCCGTTCAACCGGACAGGAAGCGTTGAAACGGCGGGCGATGAAATAAGAATTGAAGAGGAAAGCGGCACCTATCATGTGAAGTTGGCCGGCTGTTTTAAGATTGTGACCGATGGAAAAATAAAGAAGGCCGGTCACG
>SUVZ01000268.1 GCA_015061765.1 Lentisphaerota bacterium | reverse complement strand
TCCAAGGAGGCGCATGCCCAGGCGTCGCGATTCCCGTCTTGGATGGGATTCAAGAAGTGACATGAATTCACTCTCCCTTGTCATTCCCGTGTATGAGGCGGAAGGCCTTCTCAGGCGGATTCTTGCGCATGTGCCTTTGTTGTCCGAGTCTGCCGGAAAGTCGGGGTTCCGTCTATGCGAGGTTGTTGTGGTTGATGACGGAAGCCGACGTCCAATAGATATTGCAGACTGCAGCGCCGAGTCGTTGAACGGCATGCCCATTGTGCTGCTTCGCAATGGCAGGAACCGCGGGAAGGGGTTCAGTGTTCGCCGCGGCGCTCTTGCGGCAAAGGGTGAATGGGTCTTGATGAGTGATGTCGATGAATCGGCCCCATTAACCGAGTTTTCACGGCTTGCCCCGTTCAGTGAAAATGCCATCGTATGCGGAAGCCGCCGAGGAGGTTCGGATCTGCGTCCTCCGCACCGTCGGTTCCTGTCATGGCTGTTCAACAAGCTTGCAGGCACTCAAGTCGATGATTCGCAGTGCGGATTCAAGCTTTTCAACATGCAGCTCATGCGGCCAGTGTTTGAGCGGCAACGGGTGTGGCGCTTTGCGTTTGACGTGGAACTTATCATGAACGCACCGTCAGTCGCATCGGTTCACGTGAAATGGCAAGGGCGCCGACGCAGTTCCCTGAAGGTTTGGCGCGACGCTCCTCGCATGCTTTTGGATCTGCTTCGTATTCGTTGCAGATTCTAGAACTTCACAAAGTCAAGCATGGAGCTCGCTCCAAGCGTACGGAGATATATCGCAAACGCGACCTCCAGATCGCTGTCGTATTTGGATCCATCGATGCGCTTGACGCTGTTCTCATAGACTACCGCAAAGCGGAATCCGAGACAGTCCGTAAGGAGGTCGAACCATGCGCCGGTTTCGTCCAGTTCGTTACAGCGGGCATCCCATCGGATGTAGGGAGACCACGCAAACCAGTCGCAGACGTCATGCTTGCATCCAAGCCGGATTATGTTCGAGTATTGGTAGTTCCATCTGTCAAATTCAGACGGAACATACTCCCATATGCGGTGGTCTCTGCCGATGTATCCCATCTGCCACGAGAAGTCATGTGATATCCTGTGCTCCATATGGATGTCTGCATACGCAACTTTCTCGCTGTCGATGTCGTATTCCGTACGGGACGAAATGGAGAACCTGTTGGATGGTGTGAACCTTGCCATGAATCCAGGCACAATGCAGTCGTTGCGGTTGTAGAAGCCGTCTTCCTGGCTTTTAGGGTATCCCGGCAGCGCATCTCCTGCGCCTTGGCGACTTTCGTCGCAGAACGGAATGGCGGCATAGAGGTCTGTCGCGAGGAATTCCCTGGTCGTGCCGTTTTCATCACGCTTGCGGAGATAGTTGCGAATGCCGGGCCTTGCGCCATGCCAACTGTATGGCAACCCTCTGCCTTCGAATCCGAACTGATCAAGCCAATCGACGGAACCGTCGTAATTGTCAAAAACATAATGACGGTTCTCGTCGCCAGTTCCGAAATGCGCATCCTGGAAGGAATAGTCGAGATACGGTTCGAATGTGTGCTGCCAGTCGTTGTCCAGCCAGGCATGGGCCCGAGCGGAGAATGTCGCGCCGACTTCCGCAATTCCCCTGTACATGGCGTCGTCGGCCGCACTCGTCCAGACGGAATCCGCATCGCCCGAGTCGCTCCACCATGTCGCCCTGTATCCTGCGCGAGGGACGATGGAGACGACGTCGTCTATCAGGAGCGGCATTGTGATTCTGTGCGCCGAATCCGCTCTGAAAGCCTGATAGTCGGCGCCTTTCCCATTGATGCCGATATACGGGTCGTAGCGGAACATGGGATCTCTCGAGGCGTATTCGGCATACTGCCTGTTGAGGTATCCAGCCCTTGTCTGCGATTCGTAGTTGACGGGAAGCCCGAACAGCGGCTGCGGCTCGATTGATATCCACGCTTCGGGCAGTTTGGCTACGCCACCGTAGAAATCATTTACGGGGCCGGACACTGTTGCTCCCGCAGCCCACATGTTCTCCCGGTGTTCATACCACGCCTCGTTTGCCGGTATTGATTCCCTTCTGTCGTCATCCCTGAAGAAATCCCTGAGATAGTGGGAGTCTGAAAGGTACTGTGCCTGTATGCTGAATGCATCTCGTTCGGTGAAGTCCGTGCGGTGCTCCAGAAGAATGCGGTACCGCTCCTTTTCGATATGGCTGCCCCAGTTCGCGTAGTTGTACTTGTGGGAGTTGCTCCAATGCCTGTAGTATCGGTCGAAGTCCTCGTCCCATGCATAGAAAGCCTTTATCTTGCCTTTGCTCGACTCGCCGAGCCGCCAGCGGATGGTCTGGCCGATCTCTACTCCGTTCTCCTTGCGCACGTTCAGATACGTGCTGCCGCCCAATCCTATCGGACTGGAGCCTGACTCCTCATGGATGTCGTATACGTATCCCGAGAGGAAATACATACCCCATCTTTTAGTGTATCCGGGAAGGAACCGGAATCCATAGTTCGTGTTGAGCGGGTAGTAGAACCACGGGAGCCAGAACACCGGGATGTCTTCAAAGTAGAGCCACAGGTTTGACCCCGTAACCGAGGTGTCCGTATCGTACACTATGTGCCCTGCGACTTTCCAGTGCAGGTTGTCGGTCGAGTTGGTGCAGGTGGTGAACATTGCATTCTCGCCAAGATCGTAGACGCCGTCGGCGCTGCGCGTAAACCTGTCGGTGAAAAAGCTGTACTCCCCCGACGTGGCCTTTATATTCCCCGTGGCGACCGTCTCGCCGGTTTTCCGGTTGGCCGTAAGCGTACCACCCGAGAAATTGAGTTCGCCAAATCCAGGACTCTGCGGCTCCGGCGGCAAATCCTCGAAAATGCTCGCCGCAAATGCATTCACCGAAAAAAGGACGGCGGAGAGTGTGAGTGTTGTGGCGCTATGCATTCTTGACTCCTCCTGAAGAGTGAAGGACCTGTCCCGTCTCCGCATCGAGAATCGTGTAGGATTCAGGATGTCTGTGCAATTCAGCCACGAACGTGAGCTTCGTGTTGAACGCGGTCTGGAGCTCTGAAAGTATTTTGGAGTCCTCCGTGCGAAGACGCTGCATGACGGCTGGCGCGATCACGATCTTTGGGACGAACGGGCGCTTTTCCACCTCAGCCTGTTTGAGCAGGGTTGTGAGGCTGCGCTGCAGTTCAATTGACACGGCAAGAGGAGACTTGACGTGTCCGTGTCCAGAGCAGACCGGGCATGTTGATGCAAGCTGGGATAGGATTGACTCCTCCTGACGCTGCCGGGACATCTCAAGCAGGCCGAGTTCGGAGATGGACAATACGTTTGTTCTCGCACGATCGCGCTTGAGGGCCGTTTTGAGTGCTTTCTCCACCTGCTTCTGGTGCTTGCGGCTCTTCATGTCGATGAGATCCAGCACTACCAGTCCGCCGATGTTGCGAAGCCTCAACTGACGGGCGACCTCCTCTACGGCTTCGAGATTGACTTCGAGGATGGCGTCTTCCTGAGACCCCTTGCCGTCCTTGTTCTTATGGTGGCCGGTGTTCACGTCGACCGCTATGAGGGCTTCCGTCTCGTCGATCACGAGATAGCCGCCGCCCTTGAGCGGCACTTGGCGGCGAAACGCTTCATCAAGCTGACGGTCGATTCCATAGTGCGTGAATACGTTCTTCACCCCGTCATAGCGCTTCAGTTTCTTTTGTGCGCGGCGAGAAATCTTTGCGGTGAGTTCCTTCATCTCGTCGAAGGACTTCGCATCGTCGATTATCACCGAGTCGATGTCTTCAGTGAGCCAGTCGCGCACGACGCGCTCGACGAGCCCCGGTTCCTGGTATACGCAGCAGGGCGTGCGCAGATTCTTGACGTTGCCCTTGAGTTCGTTCCACGATTCGAGGAGGTTGCGCAGGTCGCGCGCGAACGCCTTGGGACTTGCGCCGGCGCCAACGGTACGCACGATGACGCCCACATCGTCCGGCAGAAGAAGCCTGTCGAGTATCTTCTTGAGCCGGTCGCGCTCCTTTGCGTCGCCTATCTTCCTGGAGACGCCGCGGACCTTCTCTCCTGGCATCATCACAAGGTAGCGTCCCGGTATGGAGAGGTTTGCCGTGACACGCGGACCCTTGGTCGAAATCGGACCTTTCGTGACCTGAACTATGATTTCGGATCCCTTGGGGAAGCGCTTTTCGATCTCTTCGTTGGAGAGCCTTGCGGATCGGCCCTTGGCCTTTTTGGCTCGTCCCTTGCCGCCAGTGCGGTTTGATCCCTTTTGGGCCTCCTCGTCGTCGTCAAGGAACGCGTCTATGTCCGGAGACATGTCCCAGTAGTGAAGGAATGCGTTCTTGGGGAGACCGATATCGACGAATGCAGCCTGGAGATCGTGCTCCAGATTCTGTATGCGCCCCTTGAACACCGAGCCGACAAGGCGCTCCTCTTCTGGATGTTCGACCAGATATTCCTCGAGCTTGCCGTTCTCCATTACGGCGACGCGTGTCTCGAGCTTTTCGACGTTTACGATTATTTCGCGCTTGAACTTTGGCTTGCGGAACCAGTTTAGGATTTTTTCTATCATGTTTTCCTCAGATTTTCTCCTCGCGGTGGAGGGATATGGATTGCACGATGCCCAGTGCGGCAAGCAGGGTCACGAGGAAGGTCTTGCCCGCGCTGATGAACGGCAACGGGAGTCCTGTGATAGGCATTAGCCCAATGGACATTGCTATGTTGATGTAGATGTGTACGAAGATGAGAGTCATGACGCCGATCACGACCAGACGGCCGCGGTCGTCATTGGACCGAACGGCGGTCCAGAGTCCCGAAAGCAGAAGAACCGTAAAAAGTCCCAGTGTGGTGGCAGTTCCCACAAATCCAGTTTCTTCCGCAAGCACGCAGAAGATGAAGTCGTTCATGGACACGCTGGGCGGAAGGTACTGCAGACTCTTCTGCTCTCCCTTGCCTATGCCTTTACCTGCGATGGAGCCGGATCCGATGGATATCATCGACTGCCGCAGGTTCCACCCGCTGCCGTACGGATCGGCGTCGGGATTCAGGAACGTGCGCAGCCTTGCCCGCTGATGATTCTTGAGCGGAAGGCATTTGTATATTTTATCCCTGAGCTCGAGGTCCGTAGTCGTCTCGGCCTTGTGGACCGCGCCAAGGATGAGTCCGGCGGACATGAGCCCCGTGAGCAGCAGGGGGATGAGGACCTTCAGGCATACGCGTGCACAGAGAAGCATCGCAATGACAGTGGGTACCAGCACGAGGGCGGTCCCCATGTCGGGCTCCGCCAGGATGAGAAACGCCGGCACCGCCAACAGCACCATGCCGTATAGAAGATCCCTGAATCCGTTCGTTGGACGGTCCGCCCTGCCGAATGTCTTTGCGACCATAAAGATCACGGCGGGTTTCGCGATCTCGCTCGGCTGGAAGAACCAGAGCCATCGCTTCCCTCCGTACACTTCCGCCCCGAATGCAAGGACCACCACAAGCAGTATGAGTGAGACGAGATAGTACGGGGTTGCGAAAAGATCCAGTATCTTCCTGTAGTCCAGGAACGCCAGAGTGAAGTAGACGATGAGTCCTAAAAGAGCGGTTGCGGCATGTACACGCCATGCGCCCTGAAGTGCGGTGATCGTCCTGGCCTCGCCTGCGGACTTGATGAACACAACGCCGATCACGGCAAGGGTCAACATCGACAGAAACGTCAGCCAGTTGAATTTCAGTGTCCTGCCGAGCATGTCAGCGCACCTCCTTCTTTTCGCCGAATATGGAGGCAAGTATGTTGTGGACCCGGGGCGCGGCGGTTTTGCCGCCCGATTCCCCGCGCTCGACCACCAGG
>SUVZ01000267.1 GCA_015061765.1 Lentisphaerota bacterium | reverse complement strand
CGTCTCAGACGGCTCCAGCTCCTTCAGCACAAACTTGATCCGTTCCTGGAGCAGCTTCTCGAAGGTCGTCCGCAAATAGGCCTTGTCCTCGTTCTCGCCGTCCCCGCGATAAGATACGATATCATCAATGAAGAACAGCGCCAACGTCTTGATCTTGTTCGGCTGGTCGCAGAAGTTGCGGCGTTCAACCTCGAAATGCCGCTCCAGAGCCAGCTTCATCATCTGCTTCTGGTAGCTTTCCATATAAACGTCGACGCTCATCTCCTCGCCGGTACGCTTCTCGGATTCGTTGGAAAAGACCACCACATCCGATCCGATAGCCTGCACAGTGATTCCGCTGAACGCCTCGTTCACGGTCGAAAGCGAATCGCCAACGCACAAGGTGAAACTCTTCTTCGCCTTGCCCGCTTCAAGATACTGCATCCGCACTGACCTCTTGGACTCAATCTTGACAATCTTGACCTTCGCGTCCTTCTGATGCTCCGGCTCAAAGTGCTCCTTCACCACGCCCTTAATGAGCCCCTGATTGAAGGACTGACAGGCATTCAGGTCGTAAAGAAGATGCCGATAGTCTTTTACGGAATGTTTCGACTTGCCAAAGCCCTCCGTCCGCAGGGGGAACGTCGCACCGAAGCGGATAATGCATTGCGGATCCAGTTCCTTCTCAATGGCCTGGTACGCCTTCTGGTCACGCGAGAAGCGATGCGGCTCGTCAATAATCACGAACGGACGCGTCGCCTTGATTGCGTCGAACGGACGGTAAAAGCCCTCGACACCCGCATCATAGTCGTCACGCTGCAACAATGAATTCTTGCTTCCGGTCAGAAGCTGCATATTGACCAAAAGCACATAGATGCGGTTATCAACCTGACACGAGCCCTTGACGAAATCCTCAACCGCCGCGGGGAAGTATTGCCGCCCCTTCTTCTTGTTCTTCGGTGGCTCCAATACCTCGCACTCGATCTCGGCTCCATATCCACACTGGTCCTTGAAATGCTTCTTAACGTATCCATCCGTCAAGAACTGCGCCGTTCCCGCCTTGATCGCCAAGGACGGCACCGCAATCACAAACTTGTTGATCTTGAACTTCTGATGGAGTTCGTAGATGAGATGGGTATAGACGTAGGTCTTACCCGTCCCGGTCTCCATCTTGATATCCAGCGGAAGATAGCGAGAGCCCGTTTGAATCCCGCGAAAGGCATAATCTATCTTGTTCTCATCCTGAACCCGACGAAGATTTTCCGCCATCGCGGGGCTTCCGAGCATCACCTTGGGATTGGCGTAGAACTGGTGCGGCGGCAGAAAGGTTACGCCCGCAAAGACGCCGCTAACCGCGTCCACCGCCCTCTGCTGATGCGGCAATGCCTTCTGAAGTATAATTTCCATTTGCTTCTTGCCCTCAGTAGCGCTTGTCGAGAAGGACGTGCTTGTTCGTGCCGTTCGCGGCAATCTTCAGTAGATTGTTCTTCAACGCCTCCAGCTGCGTCCACGAGAAACTGTAGCCGAACACAACCACATTGCCCGGATTAAACGAGCCCTCCGTCTCGAACTTGTCAAAGAGCGCTGAAATGCCCTTGTCGCTCAATCCCGGCTCAATCAGATAGACGTGCTTCTCCATCCAATAGGCCTTGTAGCCGTCAAGGTCGATTACCTTCGGCTCGGCGGAGAATCCATAGCCGTCATGCACCAGCCACGTCGCCAGCACCGTATCAACGCCGAACTCCTTCAAAATGTCATCCGTCGCCGCCAAAGCATTATCATTCAAATCAAACTTCTCAATCTTATCGAGCGTCTTACCCTCAACCTCCTTCAGCGTGTAATGCTTGAAGCCCAAGTCCATTGTTTTTGCCAGCAAAGGATTCTCCTCGGCGATTTTCGCCGCCGCTTTCTTAATTCGGGCTTGTCCAATCTCATCAATAGTTTTATAACCAGCTGTGAACGCGGCAGATTTTTCAGGGCACGTTTCAGGTAACTGCACAAGGATGAATTGGCGATTGCCTCCATCTTCCGCATTCAGCTGCATCACTGCTTGTGCAGTTGTTGCCGAACCAGAAAAGAAGTCAAGCACAAGAGCGTCATTAGGTGCGCCTTGTTGAAGTATTAGCTTGATATAATCCACCGGCTTCGGGAAATCAAACACCTCAACATCATCAAACAACTCGCGAAGCTCTCTAGTCCCTTGCGCACTGAAGGCTGTCGACAAGAAAGAGCTAAAACCTGTGTATTCACTCTCAACATCCTTGAGAAACTTTTTCCGTCGCGGACGCCCATTCTTATCCTTTGGGAAAATAACCTCTCCATTCGCGATCAACTCGGCCATCCGCTTGGGCTCATATCGCCATCCTGTTTCCGGACATGCATACTTCAATCCAGTTTTAGGATCTTCCAATACATAATGAAGATTTGGCCGTTGCTCCGCAGTCGCCAACCCAACCATATTATCACTCATCCAATCACCGCGCGGATCATTGTCGGGGTTTGAATACTTTGTCTTATCCGATTCCTTGCCCTGGACACGACTCTCCGCACTCCGTCCATAACACAACAAATAGTCATGGTCGCTTGACACACCAGTTTTCGTCCGGCTATCTACATTCTGCCGTTTCTTCCAAAGGAATGTGCCAAGAAAGCAATTCTCGCTAAACACATCATCACACATCAATTTTAAATTCGCCTGCTCATTGTCATCAATCGAAATAAAGATAACGCCATCCTTCGCAAGCAACTCTCGCGCCAGCATCAGCCGCGGATACATAAACATCAGCCATGCCGAATGGGACGCACTGCCCCGCTTGGTGAAATCAAGGATGCGCTGGGCCTCATTCTCGGAAATTGAAAGCTTGCTGGCGAGTTCTTCGACCTTAAAGCCAAAGGAATCATTGTAAACAAAACCGTCAGAACCGGTATTATACGGCGGATCGATATAGATGCACTTCACCTGTCCCTGCTTGGACTTCAGGAGGTGCTTCAGCGCATCAAGGTTGTCGCCGGAAATATAAACGTTCTTGCTCTTCGCATTCTCAGGCTTCTCATTGTGCTCCTTGTCCGGCACCACGACCGTTTCCGTCTCCAAAGAAGTCAAAAGCCGCGCATAGTTCTTGCCGAGAAATTTCAGTTCGTAGCCCTCGTTCGAAATCGCCACCTGATCCCCGAGCCGCGCCTTCAGCTTCTCCAAATCAAGCGACCCGTCGCTATTGAAGCACATCCCGAAGTGCTTCTTCAGCACTTCCAGATCCGCCCCATTCGGCGTCGACTTCTCATTCTTCTCCATCGCATCTTTAATCATCGTTTTCTCCCTCTCAAATTGATGGTAATATTATACCAAAATCATCTCAGTGTTCTTAAACATCGAAGAACTGTTGCCCGATTACGCAATATTGACAACGAACTCGGCACTCTGCGCAACGCAAATCCCATTTTGCAAGATGTAACACACTATATAATGCGTTCCGCTATAAGCTGTCGCCTCCAAATGATAAGGCCCTTTTGAATCAGTTCCATCCTTACCCCCAGAAAAATCACCGCGCAAATCACCCTTAGCTTCATTTCCCCGATTCACAACCTGCCATTTAATTGAATATGCGCCTTGAATATCTGTCTTCATTCGAAAACGCAATTCACGGCCTTTAGGTAGGGGCATTGAATTGTTTGCCAGATTCATCCATAGGCCAGAACTCTTGTGTAGATATTCGCCAGTAATAAACACATGTCCACGCAACCTTTTCTGTGTACATGGCGAAAGCCGATAATGTTCCTTGAACAATGTAGAAAGTCCCGATTGTTCAAACACTGCCAACGGATATGTTTCCGCTTGATTATCGGAAAAGCCAGCTCTTCGTCCAATCTCTCGCGACACAGCCTCCCCAAGATACTTACGCGACAACTTAAACAACTCTGCCGGATCAGTCGCATCAAGCAGTTCTTTGAAGTCATTTCGAGCTTTACATAACCAGCGATTGAACTCCGTCTCGAGCTCTGGATCGTAAGCCCATTTCTCCGCAAAATTTTCCACGCCTTCGGCAAATACAGGATTCCACACTGCCGAACACCCATTTGAATCTTTATCAATACCTTCGGCAAAATCACGCAACACCCTAATAAGAGCATCTTTAATCGTGTTCTCCCCTTGGTAAGCTTTCGCTGCCAAAGTGGTAATAATCATCGAAATTGGTTTTTTCTTTTGTGCAACCGCAGAACGTTTTGCATAGAACTCATCCCGATGACGCTTCAACAACTGTACAACTCGTTGTAATGGGGTGTGCACCCTATAAAGCGGAACTTTCTCTATTTCTCCGAACTCTTTATTGAGAACAAGCTGACGTCTCGCTTCCATCAATACCATCTTCATTCGTCCCTCAAACCATCGTCTATACCCAGCGGGATCGCTCGTACGGAATGAGTATAACCCTTCACCATCCTTATTAGTAAGCTCTATTGCAGTTTGCCTCGGATCAATATATTCCACACCCTTGCTCCTACACGGCAGGACATCCATATGAAATTCGGCAAACTTAAGTGTCCAACATCTTTTTCCCTCTTCATCCAACTTTTCACCATATCGATCACTATCTTTTAGATGTTCACCCACCCGAGTCTTAATCCATTTTGCATCTTTCAACAATTTCTTGCCTTCCGCATTGTTCAAAAGGCATACAAGGTCAATATCATAATCTTGATTTTCATAATTCGGCCGAACAACCGTCCCCAGATTAAACGATCCCTGCGGATGAATATCCACAACAAGATTACCATCCTCCTTGTTTTGAATATATGTCCCAACCGACTTGTAAGCGGTTTCCGCTGCATCACGTTGCGTCTGAGTAATATCCATTTCCTCTGCCACACGACGAAGAATGTATTCAACATCTATACCCATCTTTAACCTCCAATTTCAACTGCGGGCTTCCACCCGCAACAATTTTCATACACCATCATTACCGGATGAACTTTGGTCATTCGGCGACATCCGATTTCAAACGCCACAACATTTGGAACACAAGGAAATACATCCACTTTTACAGGGCTTCTATGCGTTTGCTGGATATCACTCAATGCGTCGTGAAAAGCACTTCGAAATGACGTCAAATCTTCAAGTGTCTTTACCGGATCCAAGCTCATCCGCTGCGAGTGGATGTGATAAATGTCGCCTTTGTAATTTACCTCTGAAAGAAATTGATTCAATATGGGAGCCGTTGCCGATATCACAAGCGCCACTCTTCGTGTCTGCCAATCAGTCCGTATCCGTTCGTAACTAAACTTATTTGTTTTAGCACCAGTTCTCCAAGTCCATGAATGAGCACCTCTGAGCTTTGGGAATGTTGTAAAAGGAATCTTGTCGCCGATAAGCGAGGCAAACTTCGCAATCAAAGGAATGGGTGCCAAAGGAAAAATTGAAAGCCCCAGTCCTGCATCACCCCTCGATTTTATTAACGACACCATACGTTTGGAGTGCGCCTCCAGTTGAAGTACCATGGATTTCCAATATGCCCTTGTCCCATATTCCCGATCTGAAACAAGGTCTATTCTTTGAGGAAACATATCTGCAAGAGGATGCCCACTGGCAACAATCGCCTCGTTAACTGAAGAATCCGAAACCACCACCTCCTGAACACCCTTTATCTTAGCAGTCAAAATACACGCCAAGGATGCTTCTGCGCTTATAATCGACTGAAAACATCGAACCTTATCTTCATGCTGCCGCTTCATCTTTCTGAGCAACTCTGCGGGATAATTGCGTTCATTATCATCAACAAGCTTGTGATGCTTCTTGCAAAGCAAAATTCGATTTTCAGGACTATTTACCTCATTGTCCCCCGCATCCTCATAACCCCGCGGTCCGTTAGCAGAAGAAGG
>SUVZ01000266.1 GCA_015061765.1 Lentisphaerota bacterium | reverse complement strand
AGGGTCGCCGCATAATAACCGGGCTCCGCACATTCGTCGACAAGATCGGAAATCCGCGTAGCGTCACAGCCGGGCACAAAAGGCCTGAACAGAAAATAGTTGTAGAACGAACCGATCCACCCGGTACCGCTGTTGTGAAAATGCGAAAATCCCCAGGCGACCTTGCGGTCGTAAAGTTCTGGAGTCGGCCCGTCAGATGAACAGTTATGTCGGCCATACCCGCTTGAATACGCCCCGGAATATGCACAGACGCTGACCCATCCCAAAGGGCAAACAGCGCCGGGATGCGTATTGCCTATCTGAGCCTTCTCCCAGCTCCATCCACGCGCCATCCCTTCAGATTTGAGAGGAGCCGCAGGACCAGTCCCCCAGAATGGATCCGCAAACTTGTACGGCGTCGCAAGAGCAGAAAACGACACACCTAAAGCCGCCATTGATGCAACTATCTTCATTATTATCAAACCTCCTTTCACATTTAATTACTTTTAAATTCCTATTTGCTCTTCCAGTAGCGCTTGGCGCTCAAGAAGAGAATCGGCTGCTGATCGAGCAAATCGACCGAATAGTCTTCCAGACGCCCACTTGACGGCTTGGAGGTTCTGACCGACCAAAGCCCCTCCACTTCTGCCTTGCACGTCAAGACTTCTGGAAACAGCAGATTTCCCTTATCCCACACAACTTTCTTCTCGGCATCGCAAAGCATCAAGTTTACACACTCTTCATACGAGGAGCCTGAAGCATAAAAACGGAAGGTTTCGCCTTTCTTCACATAGAAATAGAAACTGCCGACCGATGAACTTATGTCCTGCGGAATGTCGCTATCCAAAAGAATGCCCACTGGCACATCTGCATGAGTAAGCGTAAACACATTGCGCTTGTTCGCGAGACTCGACATCTTGTAGAATCCGGCGGCAGGAACCGTCACGACCAACTCTTCGCAATTCTTTGACAACCGGAAAATCTCAGTCTCGCCGCCGACGGCAGGCGTGACCGCCACCTTATCAATCGGGCCTTTCGACCTTCCCAGTCTGGAAACCCTTGTCCTGAAATTGCAGACTCCGGCTTTCGAGGCGTAGAAAACATAGTTCATTCTCACGCGCAGACCAAGCGCCGCAAGTTTCATCATTTTCCCCGGCTTCTCATCTACCACCTGCACATCCGAACAATCCAAAGCCACATGGACCGGTTCGGCCTTGCGCACAGGGGCAAACGCCTTGCGTCCAGCCTCATCGAACACGATTTCCTTGACTCCCGACGGCGTTTTGTGAACCACCGTACCCGTCACCGTTTCAACCGCCTGCGTATTCCAGCCAGCATACTGAAACTTCACACATTCACGCTCCACCGGCGAAACAACCGTCAGGTTGCCGAAATCGACCTCTTCCGGCTGTTCTATTATTCTGCTGGATGTTGCAAAGCTGATGTCGGGATACTCAGGAACTTTTGTGCAGTTGTTTTCAAGCCTGCAGTTCTCAAACTTGAAGAATGTGGATCTGGGGATTTTCTGATTAAAATAAATACCGGCATAATGTGCATTCTTGAATACGCAGTTGCGCGCCGTCACTTTACCGCCCACGCAATCCCCGTCAAACACATACTGGGAAAAAGAATAATTTCTGGAATTTCCGTCGACACTGCAATTCTCAACCAAAGCATCCACCGGAACTGAACGAGACCTCATTTTGTGAAGCGCGAAATGTATTCCGCTTCCGGCGTTGCCTTTGACCTCGCAGTCGCGCATGACGATCCCCTGCAGCAGATCCGACCAGGAGTTCGGCTCGAAATCAATTCCCGCCTGCGGTCTGCTTCCAGATGTATTGTTCAACCTGCAACGCTCGATGAGAAGATTCTTCACCGAAATCACGCTTATGCCCTGACGGTTGTTGCCGTCGCAAAAAACATCCCTTATGACAACATCCTCGCAATAAGGCTTTTTGTGCCGACCTTTGCGACCGATGTATATTGCGTCGCCGCCAGAATCGCGAATGGCCAAACCTTCAACCTTCACGCGTCTGCACGTCAGGAACGACAGCGCATGACGCCATTCCGATTTCTCGTACGGAGGTTTGAAATAATCACTTTTGTGCATGCGCAAGGTAGCACCATGACCAACAAGTGAAACATCTTCGGCATCCCTGAACGTAATGAGCACGTCATTCTTGTCGAGGAAAGCACCCTTCTTCGCGACAAGTTCAACTCCCGGCTCGAAGAACAGCTCCTGTTTCGAAGCTCCGCGCAGAGGAAGCGTCACCCAGGGAGAGGGCATCTTGTCGAACACCACCTTCTCCGCGCCCGAATCGATCGCCGCCTGGATGAAGCGCGTGGAATCCTCCGGATCGAATCCGAATGAAGAAACCTTCACCTCCCGGGCCGTCGCAGACGGCATAACGGCAAGGAAACCTGCGCCGACGCAACAGGCGTGCAGCACCCGGCGAATAAACATTCTGTCTTGTTCTTTCATCTGTCAGTAGTCCTTTCTTTTCAAGCTCAATCTCTGCCCGTCTTTCAGCAGCCGCTCGCGCAGCCTGCCGTAGTCGACATCCTGCACGGCGCAGCAATCCTCGATCGCTTGCGACGCGGCCGTCGCGGCAGCCTGCCCGAGCGCGAAGAACACCGGCTCCATGCGGATGGATCCGAATGCGATATGCGATGCCGAAACGCAGACCGGCACCAGCAGATTGGAGCATTCACCACGCTTGGGAACGATCGCCCCGTAATCGATTGGATAGGGCTGGAATCGTTCAAACGGCTTGCCAGGAGGATTCCTGCTGTAATCTTCGATATTGCCTTCATTGAGCACGAACCCTTTTTTCGTGACATACCGACGGCAATTGTGGGAATCCATGCCATAGGTCGCAAGTGCGACAGGCCTGGGCGCAACCCTATTGCCACGGCACTCGTGTTCGGTCATCACATATTCGCCGACCATACGTCTTGCCTCGCGGACGTAAAGCTGATACTGCCATCCGCCGCCGCGCTCTCCCACGAACTCGTCCTTGCACATGCCCCAGCGCGCAACCTCGTTGCGGATCCTTTCGGGGACCCGTGGATTGTTGGCGAGCGTCCACATGAGCCCCTTCTGGTACTTGAGGTGACGCAGCGCAATCTCCTCGCGCTCGGCGTAAGATGCTTCGGGCCAGCGATCGGCGCCGCCAATGAAGTCGGTGGAAAAGCCGGTGCGGTTGTTGGTGTCGGTCTTGCGGTTCGGCATCGGCGAGTTTATCCACGGCATGCCGCCATGCTTGGGGCACAGCGGACCTGCCTCCAGATTCCTGAGCAGCAGCTCGTAGTCGAGTTCGCGGTATCCTTGCGGCTTTTCGAACGGAATGCGGTTGCGCGGATCATCGGTAAGGCACATGCGGTAGCAGTACGCCTGAACACGGCTGTCGCCCGAACCGTCGGGCACATCGACATCAAGCTCTATGCCTGGCAGAAGTCCGCTGGACGGATCGCCTTTCCTGACATACGGATCCACTCCCTCGTTGAGCTGATGGTTCTTCATGAGCGCTCGCTGGATACCGTTGATAGTCTCGCCGTATTTCGAATTTGGTTCCCGGCCTATGGTGTAGGAAACGCCTGCCGCCGCAATGAGATCGCCCTCGTAGGTGCAATCCAGGAACATCTTGGCCCTGAAACGTCTTCCGCTTTCGGTGCGGATCGAGACGATGCGCGCACCGCTCTTCTCCACCCCGTCTTGCGTACGGTCGAGCCGTTCATTGCAGAATATGGCTATCCTGTTTTTCCGCACCCAGCCATCCAGCACCTTTCGCGCCGCGCTTGGCTCGAACGTCCACATTGAATCCTCGCCGCTTTCCCAGCAGGTCATCTTTCGAGGCCTGTATTCGCACCGCTTCTGGAAAACCCACGAGTCATCCTTTTCATAATATGCCTTGATGTCTTTGTAGAACTGTCTTGCAATGCCACCGAACGACTCCTTTATCCCGGAGTCGGTCTGTCCTAGCCCACCGGTGGTGAGTCCGCCGATGCAGGGAGACGGCTCGACGACTAACGGCTCGAGTCCCATCCGGCGAACCTGGACCGCTGCGGCAAGGCCGGCCGACGTAGCACCGTAGATCACGACATCGGCTTTGCGTGCCGAAGGGACCGCTTTGGGTTCAAGCAGAAATTCGCGGACCCGTTCGACTTCCTCCGCAGTGAATCCGAGAGAGATGAAGTACCCCTTGAGTTTTTCGGGAATCGTGTCTCCGGGCAGGGCGCGAACCGCATCCGCAAGGGACTTCTGCCAACGCCGGTGGCGTTCATCCGGACCGCGTCCGCCGATGAAGGATATGTCGTAGTCAAGGATAAGCTCATCTTCGGAAACTCCGAGAAGGCCATTGATGAGATAGGCATATGTTCCCGTTCTGTCGGTTCCGCCGATGCAATGGATCACCATCGGATAGTTTCTCTCGTCAAGAAGGAGCGAAAACGCCGCGGCAAGCGAGGCGCGGCCCAGAGGTTTCACGAATGCGCCGTAGCTGCCCCAGCAGGGGTAATGCCGCCACAATATGTCATCACCGAGAGGTGATCCGGCCATGCCGAAGCACTCCCAGTCTCCGCGCAGGTCAAGATCCACCTTTATGCCGAAATTGCTCTGCACGTATGCGCGGCTCTCCTCTGTGAGTCTCGGTGCGCCAGGTTTGCTCGGCGGCGATTTGATGAGCCGGATGTGATTGCGGTCGATTCCCTCCCCGCTTCTGAGTTTTGCGGCATATTCGGCGCCGAGATGGCGTGATTTCCCTATGCCGGCTTTCGACAGCGTTCCGGTTTTGTGCATTGCGATAATTTCATCGTAGGTGTAGTATTTGTAATTACTGTTGTCGTTGAGGCCTCCCGAACGGAATATAAGCCCCTGTTTGACGCGGCGTCCGTCAAGTCCCATGCGTCCGCCGATGTCACGGACATTGGAAACGCCCGGCCATCTGACGATCCGGGGTGCGTAATCCTCCGTCGAGAAACGGCCCGTCGCTGAAGATTCGCCGTCCGAAACGGTCCATTTCCAGTCCCGTGCGATTTCCAGGAGACCGGTCAGCTCCACGGCGTTCGACGATACGTTTTGTGAATAGAACACCTTGCCGTCGGGTTCGCGTGAGACGGTGACATGGTATCTGCCGGAATCGCCTTCCCATTCGAGACGCACCGGCATCGCCGAACATCTGCGCACCATGAGCTCCGTCGTGCGTCCGGAGGATTCATTGTCGGTGCGCACGACGGAGATGCGCTTTCCGAGCGGCGTTTCGCAGAACTCTTTCTGCTCAGGCCACAGCTGCGGAACCACCGCACCCTCCGACGGTGCCTTCAGCGTCACCCCGGCAACAGCTCCGTGCACGGCAATTGCCGACACGCAGAGGCAGAGAAATGCATTCGTCCGAATCATATAAACAACAACTCCTTTTTCTTTTCAAACTGAACCGAACCGCAGTTGCGTGGATAGACCCTACCGTACACGCTCCCAGCCGTCAGACGTATTGACCGACAGCTTCCCTTCCTTCGGCATGGATGTCGCAACCTCAAAGCCGTCAAAAACAATCCCTCTGGCGGAGTTGACGATAATCGCCTCGGGATTCTGAATTTCGCCTTTGACGTTCTCAAACCGGATGTTTTCAACCTGCGTAAAGCCGTTTCCCTGAATGCGGATCGGGCGCGAACCTTTGATTTTCAGGTTTCGGAATGTAGTGTTGCCGAAAGATCTGAGCTTTATGCCTGGCTCCACGAGAAACGTCAACGGGCCTGATTTCACGTCAATATCACAATCTTCGACAAGAATGTTCTCCATCGCGAGATTGCCGTGGTCGCCATCCTGCAGATACCGTACCGGATTTATGGACACGACACCGTTGAATCCGCCGATTTT
>SUVZ01000265.1 GCA_015061765.1 Lentisphaerota bacterium | reverse complement strand
CAACAAGGCTGCAGACGCGACCACCGAACCAAGCACTCCGTTCAGTCTGTATCCGAAGAATGTAGCGGCATTGAGGCTCACAGGGCCAGGGGTCATCTGAGTGAGCGCCATGAGATTCGAGAAATCCTCCGGTTCCATCTGCAGCAACGCGGCATCAGGTCCCACAAAAGCGTGGAAATAGAACGGCACAAGCGGAAATCCGCCGCCGATCGCAATGCAGCCGAACTTCAGGAATGAAATGAACGATTCCCACGCCAACGCCGCCGCAAGCACAACCGCGACGGCAAACATGGGAAATCCGACAAAACGATCCCTCCATGAAAGCGGAGCGACATCCACTCCCATGCCCTTGGACCAGTCTGCCCTGGACTTGAAAAGCGTCCGCCAGATCGTCCCGGCGATCACACCCGAAAGCGCACTGCGCAGACCAAGGAACGCACCATCAATCCATATGCTGTCCTTCGGGATTGAGGCAAACCCGACCGACACGCAGAGAAATATAAGCATAGACGGCAACGCAACCCCGGCAAGAGCAACAACCGCACCGAGCCTGCCATGCGTCTTGAGTCCAATGTAAATGGCGGAGTTCCCCGCGATCAGCCCGGGGATGGACGAGATTACGGGAAGATGCTCCAGAAGTTCACCCTCCTTCACCCACTTGAGACGACGGCCAAACACCTCGTCTGCGACAACAATGATCGCGTAGCCGCCGCCAACCACAAAAAGCGCGATTTTGAACCATTCGTAAAACAGACGCGCCAAAGAAACCTTCATTGTTCAATCCTCAAACGCCGATTCAAAGACAACGTCTCGAAAACCTCGAATTCAGCATGGATGCCCGTCAGCATGGATCTTTTCCAGCAACGCCGTAGCGGCGGCGGTCTCGGCCTTACGCTGAGAACACTCCGTAACGGTGGCAGTCCCCAAGCCCTGAACGGACACGGTCACCGTCACAGTAGGGGCGTGGGAAGGACCGGTCACGGAATCAACCCTGTACACAGGCTTGCGGGACGGCTTCAATGCCTGGGAGAGCACCTGCAGATGCCCTTTCGGATTGTCGCTCCAGACATTGAGCTTTTCCTCTATGGGCAGTTCAAGTCGGGCAAAGAACCTCTTTGCGGGCCCCATTCCGCCATCAAGCCAGATTGCCCCCATCACCGCCTCGACAGCATCCGCAAGCATCTTGGCATTCTTCGGAAGCGGACCCGCCCCGGCATTGCGCTTCAGGAACTCCCCGAGTCCAATCCTGTGCGCGGCGGCAATCAGCGCCGATGTCGAGACGAGATGCGTTCGCCTTACCGTAAGAGAGCCTTCCTGCTCTCCTGGATACGCCGCAAATACGGCGGCGGCGCTCAGCAGGCCGAAAACCGCGTCTCCAAGGAACTCCAGACGCTGATTGTCCTCAAGTTCAGGCCGCTCCATTCGACAGGACGGCGATGTCAATGCCATCTCGAGAAGCGAGATGTCCCTGAACCCATAGCCTATTCTGTCCTCAAACTCCGTCATGGCCGACAACACACCGCTCTACCTGATCGCCGAGCCGGACCATCCCAGCTTGCGCGTAAGGACCTCGTACGGATTCACATCGTCAAGTTCGACAAGCGGAATCGACACATCCGACTTTTCGATCTCCAGAACCTCGCCGGCGGCAAGCGTCCCCACCTGCAGACCATCAGCGAACACACCGGGGTCGTCGCCCACCTCGCGGACCTCCACCGACACCTCCATCCGCACGGAATCCCTCAGCACAAGCGGACGGGACGAAAGCGCGTGCGGGCATACCGGAGTCACCACAATCGACTGCGAAGCCGGCATCAGGACCGGTCCGCCGGCGGCAAGCGAATACGCGGTCGAGCCGGTCGGAGTGGCGATGACAAGCCCGTCCGCCACAAAACGCGTAACCGGCTCGCAATCGACGCTGAAGTCCAGCCGTATCGCATGGCCGGACACTCCGCGCGAGACGACAACGTCGTTCAGCGCATTCACGCCCCGCACCTTCAATGCGGTGCGATGCGATATGCTGTAGCGCCCTTCTGCGAGGGCGGCGATCGCGCCGTCGAAATTGGCCTCCTCCACCGAAGCCAGATATCCGAGAGAGCCAAGATTCAGTCCAAGCAGTGGCGCGCCCGGATAGAGATGCACGGCGGAGAGCATTGTGCCGTCTCCGCCGAGCACGACCACCACATCTGGCGATGCCGCGGCATCCACCACCTCCATTCCGCATTTCCGCGCACAATCCGACAGACGGTTCCGCACCTCGGGCGCGGAAGGTTTGCTGGAGTTCACGTGGAATGCGATCCGCTTCATCTCGTCACACCCTGCGCGTGAAACGGCGCGCAAGCTTCTGGGAGAATCGGAGCGGACGGTTCACCGCCCAACCGCAGGCGTTCAGCACCGCGCCAATGTCGCGGCGGCGGAGCTTGAACCATGCAAGCACGACGCTCGGAAGCGACACCGCCGCAATCACGAGAAGAACGCCGATGGCGGTCTTCCACCACGGCAGACCGGCGACAAGCCCGACAATCCCCGCGAACGCGGCTCCGACCATGCCGATCCCGATGCCAAGGGCGGCAATCGAACTCGCAAGCGCCGCCCCATTCGCCGACTGATCGGCGGACGGGGCGGCAGGCTTCGCCGCGGCCGCGCCGACACCGTCAATAGCCTTCGTAACACCGCCGACGGACTTCGTCTGGGTATCGCCGACGAATTTCTTGATCTGCCCGCCGATCAGTTCGCCGATCTTGCGCCACGGCGCCCAGAACGCCTCGCAGAGCGACACCTGCGCCTGGACGACTTTCGTGATCGTCGCATCCCATGCATTGCCGTCGCGATCATAGAACACGCCGTTGCGCCCGACATACAGCGGGATCGTGCGGCCTGTCGTTATCACGGCGCAGACGCTTCGCGGCGCGGCGCCGCTTCGCGCAAGCTTCAGATAGACTATGCAGCAGTCAGACTTCGCGGCAAGGGCCGAATGCGCCGCTTCGCTGTCGACATGGAAACAGAGCCTGCACTCGCGACCGTCGATGAAAAGCGTTCCCGTAAGAAACATCGGTTCGGTGTCGGCGCCGTAGAGGTTTGCCTGATTCACGAAATTGCGGACATACTCCACAAGATGCATCCTGTAGCGGACGAGGCGCTCCTCCGCCTCCAGTTCACCCTTCGCGCCAGCATTCATCACCGGCTTCGAGGAAACCCACGCACGATAGGGGGCAAACGCCGTCTTCACCTTGAGGTAGTCGGCGCGTTTGAGTTCGTCGATCTCGCCGACGATCGGCTTGACGGCCTTTTCGTTGAAGGCGGCAATCGCGTCCGCGTACTTCGGATTGATGTTCCCCTTGAGAGGAAGCGTCGCTTCCGGCCCCTCCATAACGAGCGGCGCATCGGCGGCAGGCGTGAAGTAGGCGTCGAGCAGCGGCTCGACGGCCGCAAGCGCGGAGTTCACATCGGCTGTGGCATCCTTGAGAGGCATGATCGACGCATCGTTCGACGGAGCCTCCTCCCATGCCTTCATGGCGGCCTTCTCGTCGTCGGACGGTTCGACCCTGGCGAGGTCGGCAAGCTTCTCCGAAATCTCGGCAAGACGCTTCTCGTCCTCGGGATCCTTCCTGAAGAGGGAATCGAGATCCACACCCTTGGACTCAAGGAACTCTATCGCGGCAAGCAGTTCAGGCACACGGACACGTCCATCGCCATCCGTGTCGAGGAACTCCAGCATGCGCGAATCGAAGCGCAAGCCGCTGTTCGACGCCGCAAGAACCGTCCAATGCTTCTGGTCGAGGCTCTTGAGATTCCGCAGATCCTCACCGCACTCGATGCGGACCTGCTTCAGTCCACTGTGGGAAAAGAACTTCCAGGGGTGCTTTGTCGTATCCATGTTCGGCCTCTCAGGTTGTGTAGTCGGCATTGATGTGAACGTATTCGGTGGAGAAATCGCAGGTGTATATCACAGACTCGCGGTTATTGAAGTGCAGATCGACGGTCACCGTGATCTCAGGCCCGGCAAGCTCCGCCTCCAGCTTCTTGAGCTGGGCGGCATCCGCGACCTTTCCCTGCTTGTACGCCCACGTCTTGCCGTAGAACACCTCGGCCTTGCTCTCGTCGAACTTCGCGCCGGAATATCCGACGGCGGCGAGAATCCTGCCCCAGTTGGGATCCTTTCCATACCAGCTCGTCTTGCAGAGGGGCGACTTTGCGATTGCGCGGGCGGCCAGTTCGGCATCACGCTCCGTGGACGCGCCCTTCACCCTTACGGTGACGAACTTCGTCGCGCCCTCACCGTCCGCCGCCATCTGCTTGGCGAGCGCAACGATAAGTTCCATGAGAGCGTCGCGGAAAAGGCGGAACGACGAATCCGGATGGCGTATCTCCTTGTTGCCGGCGGCACCGGAGGCCATGATGAACACCGAATCGTTTGTGGACTGGTCGCCATCGACCACGACCCTGTTGAATCCGCGCGCGACCGCACTCTTCAGCGCACTGCGGAGCATGCCGGGCGTGATGGAGCAGTCCGTGGTGATGAAGCCGAGCATCGTAGCCATGTTCGGCTCGATCATGCCGGATCCCTTGCACATGCCGCCTATCGTGACTTCGTGGCCAAGTATCGTGACCTTCACGGCCGCCTGCTTTGGACGCGTGTCGGTTGTCATCACGGCGAGCTCGGCGTCAAGCCCGGCCTGCGGGGTGGCGGCAAGACTCTTTGCGGCATCCTTTATCCCGTTGAGAAGGCGCTTCATCGGCAGACGGCGCCCGATGACGCCCGTAGAGGCGATCAGCACATGCCTTGGATCGACTCCAAGCGTGGCAGCCGTCGCCTTCACGCTCTCGACCGCATCCTTCAGGCCCTCTTTGCCGGTGCATGCATTCGCGCAGCCGGAGTTCGCGAGAATCGCCTGGGCGCAGCCGTACTTGGAGATTTCCCTGTCCAGCACGACAGGTGCGGCGGCGAGGGCATTGGTGGTGAACATCGCCGCCACGGAGCATGGCGCATCAGACACGATGAGCGCGACGTCCTTGCGGTCCTTGTACTTGATGCCGGCAGCGACACCCGCCGCGCGAAATCCCTTGGCGGAGCAGACTCCGCCCTCAATCACTTCAAACCTGCTTTTCATGTCAACGATCCTTGAGGTCCACATATTTCTTGGGATGGAACAAAGGCTTGTACGCCGGACGGATTATTGGCCCGTTGTTAATGAGTTCCTCCATGCGGTGCGCACACCAGCTCACGCAGCGTGCAACGGCAAAGAGCGGCGTATAAAGCTCCGTCGGAATCCCGAGCATGTCATACACAAGCCCGGAATAGAGATCCACATTCGCGCACACATCCTCCGCGCGGGGATGACGCGACTTGATGATCATAGGACCTCGCTCCTCAATGCACGCGAAAAGATTGATGTCGTCAACGCGGTCCTTCTCCCTCGCGAGCTTGACGGCCTTCGCCTTGAGCATCTCGGCGCGCGGATCGGATATCGTATAGACGGCATGCCCAAGACCGTAGATGAGACCGGTGCGATCCCCGGCCTTCTTGTCGGCGATCCTTTCAAGATACCTCTCGACCTGCTGCTGATTCGTCCAATCCTTCACGCTCGACTTGATCTCCTCCATCTGCTTCATCACGCGCAGATTCGCGCCGCCGTGGCGGGACCCCTTGAGCGAAAGGATCGATGCTGCCACAGACGAGTAGATGTCGGTGAACGAACTCGTGACCACGTGCGTAGTGAAGGACGAGTTGTTTCCGCCGCCATGCTCCGCATGGAGAATGAGCGCGAGGTCAAGCGCCTCGGCCTCGATCTTCGTGTACTTTCCGTCCTCGCGGATCAGCGAAAGGATGTTCTCCGCCGTCGACGGAAAGTAAGATCGGA
>SUVZ01000264.1 GCA_015061765.1 Lentisphaerota bacterium | reverse complement strand
GCAGAAGCCTCTCGTTCGTACGCTTTGGGAACTTGAGTATTTCGGCAAGACCGCAAAGGAGAACGGGGTGGTCGTCCAGATGGGCAACCAGGGATCCTCCCTTGATGCCATGCGCCGTTGCACTGAAGTGATCCAGAGCGGGATCCTCGGCGATGTGACGGAAGTCCATGTTTGGACCAACCGTCCAGTATGGCCGCAGGGCAAGGGTGTTGCGGATTGGGTGAAGAGCCACCCCAAGGGTGACAATCTTCGCCCTGGACTCAATTGGGATGCATGGCTTGCCACCGCCAAGAAGCGCCCGTTCCTCGACAGGTATCCTGATAACGCAGATGTGTACGACCCTTGGAATCTTGGCAAGAACGTCTATCACACGTTTACGTGGCGTGGTTTCTACGATTTTGGCGCAGGAGCATTCGGCGACATGGCTTGCCATACGATGAACCTTGCGTTCCGCGGCCTTGAGCTTGGCGGCGTGTCCGAAGCCGAGTGCGTGATGACCGAGTCCTGGAATGATGTGGCCTATCCGCTCAAGTCCAAGGTTCGTCTCAACTACAAGGCGCGCGAATCCAAGGTGCGTCCCGGCGTCACCCTTCCTGCCCTCACGCTCTACTGGTACGACGGTAACGTCAAGCCGGACGCCGCAATCATGCCCAAGTGGGCTGTGGCTCACGAGGGCAAGGTACCTAATACGGGCTGCTACATCATAGGCTCGAAGGGCGCGGTGCTCATGCAGGACGACTACGGCGCGAAGTGCGCAATCGCACTCAACGACGACAAGCAGTTCGTCGACATCTTTGCGCATGAGGCCGCAAAGGCGGTTGCGCGCTCGATCCCGTTCCGTTCAGGCTCTGAGGCGACGACCGGCAAATCCACGGTGGAGATGAAGGGATTTGCCCTCGGCCACTATGTTGAATTCGTCGATGCTGTCCAGGGCAAGGGGCCGTATTACGAGCAGACGCATTCGCGCTGCTTTGCGGACGTCGAGTTCTGCGTGCCTCAGATGGAGGGAATCCTCGTCGGATGCGTCGCTCAGCGACTTCCCGGAAAGAAGCTTCGCTGGAACTCCTGCAGTCAATCCTTCGATCTGGCGGCGGCGAACGAGTTCGTCAAGCCTTACATTCGCGACGGATTCGCGTTTTGATTCCGTCTGACCGTTCATGTCGCCACGCATACAATCAGGCGTCCTGAAAACGCTGGCGATGTGGGCGGTGCTGTCGGTGCCCCTGTGCGCAGGGGCACTTTCATTCTCCAATCGCTATCGCAGCCCTCGAAATCCGGAGCGCCCCGTAAGGAAGTCAACCCGCCTCATTGTTCTGCACACCACCGAGGCAGGCGCACGCAGTTCCCTCAACAAACTTTCGGAGCGGGGAGAGGCGCATTACTGCATAGATGAGAAAGGGGTCGTCCACCGTATTGTGGACCGTAACCGCGAAGCATTCCACGCCGGAAGATCCATGTGGTGTGGACGCGAGGAGTGTGACGGTCATTCCATCGGCATTGAAGTCGTTGGCTTTCACGACAAGCCCGTGACACTGGCGCAGTTGGATGCCATACGTGATCTTGTGGCTATCCTCAAGAAGGAATACGGGCTCAAGGATACACAGGTCGTCTGCCATAGCCATGTCGCGTATGGGGCGCCGAACAAGTGGCAGAGAAAAAACCACCGCGGCCGTAAGCGGTGCGGTATGCTTTTTGCCATGCCAAGCGTCCGTCAACGGTTGAATCTCAAGTCCAAGCCCGCATACGATCCGGACGTCAGGGCAGGTCGTCTCGTGGTCGGCGATCCTTATTTGGAAAAGATCCTCTACGGGAATGTCGATACCATGTCCGGACGGTTGGGGCGCAATGTGGCGCCAGAACCGAAGAAGTTCCTGACGTCGTTCTTCAGCAAGAAATCCCCCGATAGACAGAACGAACCCGAGAGGGAAAACTACTACGAAAAGCCCAAGGCGGTGTCGGGCAAAAAGTTGAAGACCGCTACGGCGGCATCCAAGAAACCGTCTGGAATGTCTGCAAGATGGGTTTCATCCTCCGTCCCTAAAACGCTCCGGGATCTGGAGGACAGAAGGAGGTTCATGGAGGTGGGAGTCCTCGGAAAGCGAATGTCTCCCTATGGAGTCGTTGGAAAAAATTGGAATGCCAAGTCAACCTTCTACTATTCAAGGGGAAAGGTGGTCAGGGGTGATCGCCTGGACCCTAAGAAGGTTTCGCCGGGAACGCGGGTTTTCATCCGCAGGTGACCTACTGCAGCGTCCTCCGGAAACGAATGAAAGACCAAACTCTCAAACTGGCAAAAACTCAAATCCCGGAGCGCTGCATATGGTATAATATACACCATATGTTTGACAGTGGACGAGTCGAGTGGAGTTCGTCCGCCAAAGTGAAGGAGAATGCAGTGAAAGATCTCAAGGAAGCTTACAAGACCATCGAGGCGGACCATTTTGCGCCGCGGATGGAGGTGTCGTTCATTGACGGCGACAGGCGCGAGACGCTGAACTACGAGAAGGTGACGTGGAACATAGGCGGCGAGGAGAAGGGGTTGCGCTATGGTGAGAATCCAGGTCAGGAAGCAGCTCTCTACAAGCTCGTCAACGGCAATCTTGTTCTCGGCGAGGTCGAGATGCTCGGTTCAAACCAGCCGCTTGCGTCCATCCCAGAACTTCTTCAGAGCGGAAAGCATCCCGGCAAGACGAACGTCACCGATGCCGACAACGCCCTCAACATCCTCCGCTATTTGATGGATAAGCCCTGTGCTGTGATCGTCAAACACAACAATCCGTGTGGCGTGGCGGTGGGTTCCACCCTTGCGGAGGCGTACTTCCGTGCGAACAGGGCAGACCGGCTGGCGGCGTTCGGAGGCTGCATTGCGCTCAACCGCGACTGCGACATGGAGACGGCCAAGCTCATCGTCGAGAACTATGCCGAGGTCGTCGTGGCTCCGGACTTCGCTCCTGGCGTGATGGACGTGTTCGCGACCAAGAAGAATCTCCGCGTGTTCCGCATCAGGAACATGGCGCGTCTTACCGATTTTGTCGCCAAGCATGTGATTGACTTCAAAAGTCTAATCGACGGCGGTATCGTCGTGCAGACATCGTTTTGCGCGAACGCTCGCAGGCCGGAAGACCTCATGCCTGCATACTGCAACCGCAAGATCACCGATAAGACGACCGGCGCGGTCATGTACGAGGAGCACAAAATCAAGCGTTTGCCTACGGCCAAGGAGTATGAGGATCTCGTCTTCGGCTGGCTCGTGGAGGCCGGCGTGACGTCCAACTCCGTGCTTTACGTGAAGGACGGGGCGACCGTCGGCATCGGAACCGGCGAACAGGATCGCGTGGGGGTTGCCGAGATAGCGCGCGACAAGGCGTACACGAAGCATGCCGACTGGATTGCCTGGGAAAAGTACCAGAAGCCGTACAATGATCTCCGTCTCGTTTTTGGCGAGGAGGATGGCGCGAGGAAGCAGGCCGAGATCATGGAGCAGACAAGGGCCGAAAAGGGAGGTCTTCCCGGATGCGCCATGGTGTCTGATGCATTCTTCCCGTTCCGCGACGGCGCCGAGGTCGGCATCCGCGAAGGAATCACGTCCATCGTCCAGCCCGGCGGCGCAATCCGCGACTGGGATGTGATCGACTGCTGCAATGACGCCGACGTGGCAATGGTGTTCACCGGTCAGCGCAGCTTCCGTCACTGATAGAGTTTAAACAAGAAAAGAGAGAAATAAAATGCAAGCCATCTACGAATACACCGGAATCGTCGAAACCGTGTGCGAACTCCAGACTTTCGCCAGCGGTTTCACCAAGCAGGATCTGGTCCTTACGGACGACAATGACGTTCAGACCAAATATCCCAACCACATTGCGTTCTCCTTCAAGAAGGACAACACGAACCTTCTCAAGAATGTCCAGAAGGGACAGCGGGCAAAGGTGCGTTTTGCGATCGATGGACGCGTGTGGCAGGATCCCAAGACTGGCAAGAACCGCTATTTTACAGATCTCACCGCGCTCAAGCTCGAACTTCTCGATGCGGACGGCTCCTCCACCGAGCCGATGCCGGATCCCGCAGACGTGCCGGAGAACGTTCTTGCAGGTGACACAGAAGACCTCCCATTTTGATGATAAGGTGCTTTTGCGCTGCGAGAAATGCGCGATTGGGGGCGGTTCTGGATGTGCTGTCGCTTGACAACAGTCATTGACGGGTATCGCCTTTCTGTTTCATCAAAGGCTGTTGCGTACACATGAATGAAGAACGGTTGGTAAAGGTTCCCGTATCCGTTGAAGGGGCGTTGCCGAAGGTGTTCGGTTTGAACAGGACCGCACTGAAGGCGGCAGCCTCTTTTTTTGCATCGTGTTCGTGCGCAAGGGTGGGCAATCCGGTGTGGCATGAAGTGGTGATACACCTTGTCGATGATGCGGGGTCTGATGAGACGCATCGTGCGATAATGGGGATTGAAGGTGCCACCGATGTCGTGACGCAGGCATACGATTCCATCCCTCCGGAGACGCAAGGGCTGTATGGTGAACTGTTCGTCAACACCGATCAGGCCTTGCGTGCCGCCCCCAAGAGGAATGGATGGAGCGTGGCCAAGGAGTTGTTGCTTTATGTGGCGCATGGGATGGATCATCTTTCGGGTGCTGATGATCGCACGGAAGACGAATACCGGGCGATGCGCCGTCGTGAACTTGCCTGGATCCGCGCATATTTTGGCTGATCAGTGCGCTCGAGCAATCTTTGTTGTCCACTTGGCTTAATGCCGTGAGTGGAAATCTTCATTGTCGATATGGTATAATGGAAACGTTATGAATGAGGAGCAGTCAATGTTCGCGGAGATGCTTGGTATCAAGCAGCGACAGTCCGCAAAGCCTGTGCAGGTGGTGAGATCTGTCACAAGGCAGGTCTCCGATACGGTGGACATGGTGGATGAACTTGATGTCCAGCGTGAGGTTGTTGAGGAGATGGCGATTGAGAAGGCTGAGTTGGAGGAGTCTCTTGCGGTGTTGAAGGCCGAAAAGCAAAAGCTTGAACATGATAAGCGCGCTTTCGAGATTGAAATGTCCACTATTGAAATGGAAAAGGCCTCCCTTGAGTCGGCAAAAGCGTGTCTGGAAATTGAGAAGCAGGGCCTCAAACAGGAGAAGAAGTCTCTTGAGGAGCGTGTGTCTGCCCTTGAGAGAGATTTCGCGGAACTGAAGAGGGAACTGGAATCTGCAAGGGCGGGAAACGACGAACTGGAGGAGAAGCTCGCCAGGATGGGCCGATCCCTCGCCGCAGCAAGGCGTGCCGCGGCAGAGTCGGGAAGGCGTGTGGAGGCCGGTCAATGACGGATTGGATTGCGAATGTCCGTCGCCTCTACGCCGAATATGTAGATGGTTATCGGCAGGGCGGCGAGTTGCCGCCGATGATGGCGCTAAAGCTTTATCATACCGACATGGTTGTCGCAAACGCCAGGTCCATAGCCGAAGGCGAGGCGATGGATGCGGAGACGGCCGAAGTATGCGAGCTTGCGGCACTGCTTCATGACACAGGTCGCTACGAGCAGTTGCGTCTCTACAATACGTTCCGGGACTCGGATAGCGTCGATCATGCGGTTTTCTCCCATGACATTGTCCGTGACAAGGGGTGGCTGGACGGACATCCCCACAAAAAGGCGATACTTGACGCCGTGCTTTTTCACAACAGACGAGACGTGCCTGAAGGTCTAGGTTCGCTTACGAACGCCGCTGCGCACTGCGTAAGGGATGCAGACAAGCTGGACATCTTTCGCGTCCTGGAGGATAGGGTGGCGAACACCGATTGGCGCAATGACAATACTGCGTTCTGGAATCTGCCCGTTATGGCGATGCCAAATCCAAGGTGATCGAAGCGA
>SUVZ01000263.1 GCA_015061765.1 Lentisphaerota bacterium | reverse complement strand
GCTCGTGCGCACCGAACGTCCATCGCGTGTCAACAGGGTTAACTTCCGCGACAACGGAAACAAGCGGCATTGCAACCGCCATGAAGACCACTCTTTTATTCATGCAAAGAACACTCCTGAAATTTTGTTTTTATGCATAAGATTGTATCAGAAATTCCATCCCAAAACACAGTAATAATCACGCAAAAATAATATAATAAAAAAGCGCCGTTAATCTGCTCTACATCACAATGCACAAATCCATTTATTCAACTGTCGAAGTTAGGTTAAATAAACCATTTATGGATGTGAAGTCATAACCACGGGTTTTATACTTCCATCATCATTGAAATACATGCGATCAATGCATGTTACACGGTGATGGCGAGACAGACTCGGAATCGGACGCCTGTGATAACAGATATACCAATCATCTGTACCCGGGATGCAAATCACCGAATGGTGTCCCGCGCCAGTGGCAACAGGACGCTGCGAAGACAAAACCTCACCTCTGAAAGTATAAGGTCCAAGCGGAGAAGCTGCTGTCGAGTAGTTCACCCTGTAGTTGTCTCGTGTCCACGCACCGACGGAATACATGAAATACCATACCCCTTTGCGCTCAAAAACGACAGGCCCTTCTGTATAATCCTCCGGAGTGAAGTCACGCCACATACTTCCATCAGGGAATGCCTTCAGCGACTTGAAATCGTCGGCAAGCTTCACAAGATTGCATCGTTTCCAGCCTCCGTACACCATATACCATTCCCCCTTGTATTCAAACACGTACTGGTCTATCGGCTGAGCGGCGTTCCAGAACTCTTCTATCAGAGGTTTGCCTATGAGATCTCGATACGGACCTTCAGGCCTGTCTGCAACACCAACCCCGATACCACCGCGCTTTGAGAGATCAAACCTGTCGCTTAGGCGGAAATCCCTTTTCGCTCGATCTATCGGATACGCATTGTTGGCGCCGAAGAATATGTAATATCGTCCGCCCTTCTCAATCGCATCCGGTGCCCATATCGCCCCTTTCGCCCATGGAAATGCGTTTGTCGTCATAATGTTCGGATGCTTCTTCCACGTCTTCAAATCTTTGGAAGAAAACGCATCCAGATATATCTGTTCCTTGAATTCTTTAGATGGTGTAGGAAACATCCAGTATGTATCGCCGTAAAGCCGTATCTGCGGATCGGCATACCAGTCCGGAAGAATCGGATTGTTGGCTTGAAGCGAGTCGACGGCAAACGCCATCAAAAGACAGAAAACAATCACTCTACCCATTTCACATCCTCGAGCATTTCCAGCACTTTTGCGGCATCTTCCCCATAATAGAAGAGATGCGACGAATGAAGTTCCGCTTCAAAAGAGAACGAATCCACGTTCTTGGCAATAATCTTCCGTTCAAACACATCAACAACGCCCGTCTTTCGCGGAAGCTTGAGCGTCTTGCGCCCCGCCCGACGCGCATGAAGCGTAACCAATCGCGAATTCGCCTCGACGGGATCGTCTGTATCGCTGAAACGGTGCACTCCGGCCATACTCTCGACTTCAGCAAGAAATTTCACATCCGGACGCCACGTGCCGCAAAACACGCTCTTAGCCTTACCGGTAGAGAGAACCGTCGCCCCAGCGTCGCCGTTAGCGTAGCGACCGATAATATCAGCACCTTCGGACACGCAACGGAACATTGGCTCGAACACTTTGTCTGGGACGCCCATTTTGCGACCATCGGACATCTGAAGTTCTGCGGAGGTCTTGTCAGGAATCCGCTCAAAATGCATACCGGTAAGCCGATCCATGCCCTCTGTCGAATTGCCTTCAATAGATACGAATCCGGGAGCATAGAACCACATGATCGTGCAATTCCGTTCACGAAGCTTCGCTACAGACGACGCAAGCGATTCATCGTATTTCCAGGCGTTCGGAAACACATACAATTTGTAATCGCCCGACTTTCCGTCAAGTTCTTCCGCAAGGAGATAATCAACAGGCGCACCCGCGCGCCCCCATCGCGACATATTCCACATATGCGTGTCATACCACGGCACAGGAGCCGGAAACCGCATCATCTCAACAGTACCGTCCGGTCTATATCGCTGGAACGGGGCCACCGGTGCCATCCGGCATGGAGCCCTGTCAGTTGCGCCGAGCGCAGTCACAGTACGTTCACTTACTAAAATTGCAACTTCGGCAGAACGGCTGACTTGACGCTCCATGCAGTATTTCCCAAGTGCCCGCATCAGCGCGATATCCCTTCTCGATTCCGGGAAATCATAGGCCACGCCTGAAAATATGTCAAAAAGCGAAAGCGGCTGATTGCGACACAGCGATACAGCCATGTTCCGCCTGATGTGCGAGAGGGAAAGCTTATGTGTAGGAGCTTGATGTGCCGCACTCACAGGCGGCCTAAGATGAGCGCTGTGTGCGGTGCGGATGTCATTCTCCACGATGCTTACAATTCCGTTAGCGCTCAACGTGGCATACGGCTTCATATCAATCATAGCATTACCCGGAGTGCGCGTGGAGTACTCCGGAGGAGACAGAAGAAAATCCACCGCCCGTGATTCAATCACCCTCTTGAGCGCATAATGACCGTACCTTTGCCTATCCCCGTAACCGGGCGCATTGACGACATATCCGTAATAGGTACCCACAAGTTTCTTCCTGCCAAGTTCAGCAAGCTTGGATTTTGCCGCTGCACACATCCTTATAAGCATAGTCGAAACCATTTCCGAAACATACTCGTGCCATGCCACGACGCGTAAATGATCCTTGGCATTCCAAAGCAGCATATCTCCATCCGATGCAGAACGCTCCATCTGTGACGGGATAGAGAAATCCTTTATCTCAGGATAGTGCTTCCTGCAGAACCGTTCAAAACCTTCCCTGCAAGGCTTCGAAAAGTCCACTATGCCTCCACGATACCAATGAAGCCATTCAAGTGTCGTTCCTGAATTGATCCGATAGCCCGCTATCCGCCGTCCCCAGGGTCTGTTCTCGACGAAGTTGATCACCCTTTTAAGCACATTCTCCATTCTCCGAGCAGCGACTTCCGAAGCAAACGAATAGTTTATGCCGTTTGCATCATCGCGGTTGACATTTCCCTTGTCATCACGGCACATTTCATCCGGGAACTCTTCAATGAAATCCTTGGGCGGATACAGATCGATTTCGAGCATGAAATACGAATTCGTGTTCACCCGGAAATTCTGCTCTGCAACGCGCTCGAACACTTCAGTGTTGATTTCCGTTCCGCGAGGCCACCATTTATGCTGACGCAGAAACATCGTCTGCAAATCAAGCTCGATTGAACCCAGCGACGGCAACTGATCCGGGCGGTGTTGTGCCTTAACCCATCCCCACAGCGGATAGAACGGTTTGCCGTTCAATGTGAAATGGGCACCATACCTTTCATCTCTCGCCACCGAAAATTGCGGGACTTCGTCAAATCCGTGCAACGCCCAGTCCCATTCCCCATGACGAAGCTCGCGGTCGAGATATTCCGGTTTAAGCACCGGCCACACCGGCTCATCCATTACCACATCTGCCGAAATCGCAAACGACAGCAACCCGACAACCGCTACAACCCAGATACCCAAACCTGTTTTCATACGTATCATCATCAACCTTACCGCACCGAAATGACCGTGCCGAACGTCTTGACCTTCATAAGAAGCCGCTTACGGTCCTCTGAAACGGAGATTGTGACTTCACGAGGTCCCGTTGCCGTCTCAAGCATGGGAAGACCCGAAATAGACTCGGTACTCTCAGCGATCACATAACCGTCTCCGGTGGGGATATCCTTGAATCCCGGCTGAATGGAAACTGTGCATCCATCCGCGAAATCAAGCGCACCCGTGACGACAAGGTGTCGGCCCGAAACAACATCCTGAGCTTCACATTCAATCCGCTCACTTACGGAGAATATACTGGCCAAGCAACCTGGGAGCGCATTGTTTACAACATGGAACGGTCCCTTCACGGTCACAATTGAATATCTGCCGGAAAGCACAAGTGACGAATCTTCATCTCCGGATACCGATTGCAACGGCAAAAACTGCGTCTCACCTCCGAATCCAAGCATGTCGTAATCTGCGCTACCGAGAATCGTGCGGGTGAAGAGAGTGCCGTCTCCAGAATCCATAAGCGGCAGATAGTCGTTGGGGTCCGTTGAAGTAGATGTGGATGAGCCCCAACGATACATGATACCGTAGTCACCCGGGAATTTCCCGTTCGGACCTCCATTTCCACCATAGATCGACAACCGTATTTCGATCTTGTGAGGACCGGGCTTGAGACGCATTCCGGTTATCGTGCACCTTTGATCGCCCTGATAATTCTCCGGCTTGCCAGTCTCCAGAACATCCGATACCGACAATTTATTGCCGTCAGGTGACGTGATTATGCTTATGTCCGAAGCTGTTTTAGCAGCGTTTACAAAAGTTATCACTCTGCTTGAGGTTGCATAATCGTTATTCCATATATATCCCGAATATGTCACAACGGTATGTTCGCCATACTGTTCCGCCGTAGCTGTCATAGCGTCATCCGGACCTAAAGCCGCCGAATTCGTGATGCACTCTGTACCTTTGAAAAAAGCCATGGCCTCCGTCCATACGGAAAACCCCTTAGATCCCTTCCATAAGCCGGCATTGCCAAATTCATCCAGTCGACACTTCTTGTTCTTCAGCGACAGACACGCCTTGTACAGTTCAATGTTCTTCACGTTAGGCGACGTCTCCCCAAACTCCGCATCCACCTCCATCAAACTCGTTTTTCCGCCGATTCTACTGCCGTTTCCATGCAGGGCGAGAAAAGGTCTGGGATAATTTCCGTTTGCAGACTTGGTATTGTTGGTCACTATGAAGTCGCCTTCAATATCAACCCTTTCCCGGAAAACTGTTCGATTCCCGGCAGAATCATCGGTCGCCATCGCAAGAAAGACCCTCTTGCCGTCGCTACGTTTGACCGGCCCGTCCCACACACCACCGGCAGAAGAGACAATGGCATTATCCTGCGCATCCTCTGGAACAACAAGAGTCCAATTTTTTTTTCCTTCAGTCTTGCTGTTATAAAGATCCAATTTTGCTGTTTTCCCTATTGTCAATGTATTTTCACTGGATCCACCGAGATTATTGCTGTCATTAATCGAAAGAGTCAGCTTGTTGCTTACAACGATATGTCCGGGATTGACGACATTCATCCTCAACGGCAACGTCCCGTAGGTCGATGTCCCGGGTCCGCAAAATGTAAGCGTATACCCGTTCATATCTATCGTTTCATTATTTTTAATTGACTGTATTGGGAAGTCGCTCATCCTTGTGGCAGCCACCCGGATCATTGCATCGCCGGTCATCGTCAATACAGTCCCGCCCCATGCACCCTGACGCTGATTAGACTCCGACAACGAGACAAGAGCGCCTTGTCCGTCCACCCCGGTTCCTGCAAATACCAATGGCTCGTCACGAAAACTCAACGAATTATCCGCGTCAGCAAGAGTCTCAAGCGTTGCACCATTCTCGACAAAAGTTCCTTTGGCCGTATCGCCCAACGCCCCCGAAATAGTGATACGCAGTGTAGCCCCCTTCTTTACATGCACCTCTCCTTTATATTCGGCCGTCTTAAGGTCTTTGTCGATGACCAACCGCCCCGCCCCGGCAACAATCAAATCGTCTGCCTTCAGAAGTCCAGCATAATCCGCAGCACCTTCCACAAAGGACTTTGTGAAAGCCTCTTCGAGCGTCACCTGTTGCCCTTCCGGAACGGAAATCGTCACAACGCCGTCTGCAAGAGCGACATTCAGCGACAAGACAAAAAACAGGCATCCCGGCAATTTCATGTTTAACTCCCTTTTTTACTTTGGATTTTTCATCAGTCGTTGAGCGGATTATA
>SUVZ01000262.1 GCA_015061765.1 Lentisphaerota bacterium | reverse complement strand
CGCGTCATGCGCGATTCGTCACCGCCGCAGCTTTCGTGGTCGCGCCAGCGGCGCAATGACCATCTGAGTGACCGATTGCGTCATCTCTGCAAAGAGTATTCTTTCACACACAATATAATGGTACAATATCGACAATTTACCCAACTTATAAGACTCTGCGTCTCGCGGCCCCTTGCGGCCCTTCGGGTTCGCTTCGCTCAGGCAGCCCGACGACTTCGTCGCGGGCGCATCTCGCCTCTGCATTAAAAACAAAAATTTCCCAAAAATTATAGAGACGAGTAGGACTAGCTTTTGCTTGAAGGTTGCTTTGAGCGCTTTGCGACTGAAAGATATTTGAAATTTGCTTTGCTCCATGAAAGATGCTTGAAATTCCCTGCAAATTCCTCGTCGCGCAGCTCCCCCCCCTGAACCAAGCAGAGTTGCGGAACCGAAGCAAGAAATCAAAGGGATAAAAGGAAGTGGTGCCGGAGGAGGGACTCGAACCCTCACACACTCACGTGCGGCAGATTTTGAGTCTGCTGCGTCTGCCATTTCGCCACTCCGGCAGGAGAAAACAAATGGAGCGGGCGAAGGGAATCGAACCCTCGTAGCCAGCTTGGAAGGCTGGAGCTCTGCCATTGAGCTACGCCCGCTTAACAAAAAACCATCCGTTCTCAGGATGGCTGATTGTCTTCCGCTTTTCACTTAATGGCGGGGTCGACGGGGCTCGAACCCGCAACCCCCGGATCGACAGTCCAGTGCGCTAACCAATTGCGCCACGACCCCGCGATGGGTGAAAAACGCCGCATATAATATCATATGCCGTTTTTCGATGCAAGCACTTTTTTGATTTTTTTTTCAGCGGGTGACATGATGAAGTAAGCGCGACCGCTCTCGAAGCGCGGAGGCGCGCTTCATTGCGCCCAAAGAAGGTTACTTGCGCTATTTCAAAAAACCTTCCGTGTGCAGTTCCCTGAAGAAGCGCACGAGATAATCCGGCGCGAACGCCGACCCGTGCGGAAAGCGGAACAGCCCCGGCAGACCGGCCGCAAGCGGTGATTCTGATGTTAGAGGCTCCCGCTTGAACACATCCAGAAACGCCGCCGCAATCCGCCGCCGCGCAAGCGCATCAGCCAAAGCCTGCTCGTCAATTGCGTTTCCTCGCCCGACATTCACCACCACGGCGCTTCTCTTCATCCTGCGCAGGAGTCCCGCATCGACAATGTTATCCGTCCCGGTATCAGACGGCAGCACGCAGATCAGCCAGTCGGCATCAGCGACCTCATCCGGAAGTTCTCCGATGTTCCTGCGGCGAATCCCCTTCACAGACACGCCGAGCGCCTTTAGTTTCGCTCCCGTGGCGCGTCCAATCTTTCCGTATCCGAGTATTACCGCCTTCGTTCCGGCAAGGGAGTAGCAGCAGTTGCCAAAATCGGCCCGGCGCCACAGATTGGCATCTCCGCCCTCCTTCTGCCAGCCATAGGCCGCCATCAGCCCTCTGCACCATGCCAGCATGTAGGCGACGACCGTCTCTCCCATTATCGGACCATGAAATCCGCCATGGAATTTCCGCACGCCACTTGGCACTTCATCTTCCGACGGCAGCAATTCGCGTCCGGCGCCCGGCGTTGCAAGCACACGCAACCGTCTGGCGACCGCAAACCACCGCCTGCTGAATTCCCAGCAGATCGCGTGGGTGGCGAACGGAAGTTCCCTTATGAACGCACGCTCCGAGCGAACCGCGACCACCTCGCCGTCAACCAGTGACCTGAACAGCTTCAGATCCGAAGCATTGAGCCTGAACGGAGGTTCCGGCCAACTGAGCCAGATGAGATAGCGGTTTTTCATCCTTCGGTGGGAAGACCCCACTCCTCCAGTTGGGCCTTTATCCAGTCAAACACCTTCTGGTGAATCTCCTTGGCGGTTCCCGTAATGGGCGGTCCGCAACGCAGACGGATATCCTTGGACGGATCTACGGTGCCGAAGTCCTTCAGCCAACCCTTGCCGTCCGGGCGAGTTGGCTCACAGTCGGTTTTGACGGCTATCGGAACGACCGGGACGCCCGCCTTCTCGGCAAGCTTTGCGCCGATTGACGAATACAGCCGGCGCGAAAACACCTTCTCTCGCGATCCCTGCGGGAATATCAGGACAGACCTGCCCTCGCGAATGCGGGCAACACCTTCGTTGAACACCTGCATCAAATCCTCTCTTGGCGACTTGCGCCCCAACGGTATCAGCCCCATGTGGGCGGCGGCGCGTTTGAGCGCGGGAAGTCGCGAAAGCGAAGCCTTCACGAACACATTGAACGGACCATACGTAAGAAGGACGGGCGGAAGCATGATCGTCTCAAGGGTTGACATGTGGTTGCAGAGATACACGACCGGTCCCTTGTATCCGTTTCGGTTCTCCCATCCGTCAGCCGTAACCTTTATGCCGAACTTCTCCGCCTTCTGCACGGTCTTGAAGCAGCACTTAGCCCACAGCTCCGTCGTCAGCGACCTGAAAAACTCCCGTACCGCACAATACGGGAAGACGAAGAATACGCTCCACGTGAAACTAACCGTGGTCCAGCGCCCCTGCGCGCGCGGAACCGGCGCCATCGAGTCCGGCGCGGACTCGTACATTCCAGTCTCAATCAGAGACTTCCTGAAATCACTCAGCGTTGTTTGCTTCACCCTGATCCTCCTGACCTTCCGCCGACTGTCGCGCAGCGGCCTCACGTTCCTCGCGTTCTCTCTTCAACTGCTCCTGTATCTGGCGCAGAGCTTCGCGCTGCTGGGCGCGCTCTTCCGCCTCGCGCGCCTCGCGTTCGGCGCGCAGACGCTTCTCTTCGGCCTCTCGTGCGGCACGTTCCTCGCGCTCGGCGGCTGCGACCGCATCCGCCTCGGCCTTTTTCGCGGCCGCCTCCTGCGCTTTTGCCCGCATTTCGGCGCGATGCCGACGCAAACGAGCCAGTCCTCCAAGCCCGGCACCGCCAGAAGCCTCATCAGCCGTCTGCGGCGAATAGGCCGGGATTCCGCCTCTTGAGCGCAAGGTCATCGGACGTCCTGCCCTATTCCCCTTGACTCCGCCTTTGGGATTGCCGCCAACGGTCTCTCCAAGTTTCACCGTCACGTCGATACCGCCTTTCTCCAACGTAACGGACTCCGTGACGGGATCGGCGCTTTTAACTGTCCAGCCGTTCTGACTGCGGCCCACGACAAGATAGTAGTTCTCTGCCGGATTTGCGGAATTGTCCGTGAAGCCCACCGCCACCGCTCCCGCAGGGGTCACGTTTATCATCGAGACGCGCACGCTCGCCGCAATCTGCTGCTCCTCGGCCGTGCGCTGCTCCTCGGTCATCTCCCCCGCCGCCGCTGCGGATCCGGCCGACCCCGGAGCCGCCTCGGGGTTGAAATTGACCGGTTCGGGACCGAACGGCTTACGGTCGATAACCGTCTGGTACCGTTCGAACGGCTGGGCGGCAGAATATGCGGCGAGTGACAGCATCACCGACGCAAGAAAAATAACTGCTATGCTTTTCCGTGCCATACTGTTATACATGCGCGACACACACTGCAGCTCTCACCGAGGCGGAGAAACTCCGTCGACTGACTCCAAATCCGGAAATGCAGGGCACGTCACCGTCATCTTCCCGAACTTCCTGCGGAATAGATCTCTGAACGCGATATTGTACTTTTCCTGACGCAGCATCTCAATCGCCGTTTTGCGATTGGCCTTGAACTTGGGCTTGCCGCCGGACTTCATGATCTTTGCGTTGAGTTCGCGCAACTCACTTACTCGGTCGTCTATCTCCTTGGTCCCGACGGAAATCCCGTCCTCGATCTCGCGCTTGGTGTACTTTCCGATAAGGACTGCCTCCTTAAAGTCGGAACGCTTGGTCGCCTCCGGAATCGGTCCCTCCTTGAAGAACTGCTCAGGCGTGAGATGTCGGGACTTCAGCTGGCGCTCCACCTTGGCAAGCGACTGCTTCTCGTCCTCGGCGCTGACTTTCACGTCAGACTCCACCGCAGCGGCGAGAAGCACCTCCTTCACGATCCACATCTTGGCGGCGGTCCTCCTGTAATGGCGCATGGCCTCGGGCATTTCCCTTTCCGGGATAAGGAGTTTCTCCATGCGCCTGGCATCGTCTATGAGAGTCTGTGCGCGCCAGGTTAGTTCTCGGTCAGTCAGTATGCGGCCATTGACCGATACCGCCGGACGGCCGGGTCTATTGTTCCACAAATAGAACGCGCCGCCTGCAATCGCAAACGCACCAATGACGGCCAACACCAAAACAACGGTCTGTCTCATATCACGGCAACCATCCCTTCCGCAACCTTACGGGCCGCTTCTTCGCCGGCAAGATGCATCAGTACGGCAAAGCCAAACGTCATCGCCGCGCCAGGCCCTTGCCCTGTAATGATCTGCCCGTCCGCCACGGCCGGAGCATCCACGACTGGACACTCCATGTCGCCGGCACATGCCGGATAGCATGTCACGTCCTCGCCATCAAGAATGCCGGTCGCCGAAAGGACTGTGGGTGCGGCGCAGATTGCGCACACAAACCCACCTGACTCCTTCTGTAGACGCAGACGCGCGGCAAGCGGTTCACATGCCATGAGGTTGGCGGTCCCCTGTCCGCCGCCAGGAAGGATGATTGCGTCCCAATGGGCGTCGAGCACCTCCTCGAGAAGGGCATCGGTGCCCATCCTGATTCCATGGGCAGAGACCGCCGAAGGCTCCGTCGCGAGCGCGGCGGTGACAACCTCCACGCCTCCCCGGCGGAGTATGTCAACAACCGCTACGGCTTCTATGTCCTCAAAACCGTCGGCAAGTGGCACAAGTGCTTTTTTCATGCCGCCTATTATAGCACGGCAGCGGCAGGTAAAGATAGTTTTTTTCTGCGAGACCTGAATTCCGCATAGCCTCGGTTGCGAAGCCGGCAGGCCGGACATTTCATACACCCTGTCCCCGGTATGCCGTTATAGCAGGTGAGCGTCTCGTTCTCGATGACGTCCAGTATTCCGAGTCTTTCAGCCAACGCCCATTCGTCCGCCTTGGACATGCGCATAAACGGCGTCACTATCCTGATCGGCCATTCAAGCGCCAAACGGATGGTCTTCTGCTGAGACCTGACAAACGCCACACGGCAGTCAGGATATCCGGAATAGTCCGCCTCAGACACACCGGTATACACCTCTGTCGCACCAATCTCCTTCGCCCAGACCGCCGCAGCAAGCAGAAAGAACGCATTGCGCCCCTCGACAACCGTAGTCGGACAACTCGCACCCTTCCTCTTTTCGATCGGAGCATCCTTCGACATGAGCGCATTTGTCGTGAGATGGCGATAAAAGTCCAGCTTGACCACCTTGTGCACAGCTATTCCGAATCGCTTCGCAAGGCGCTTCGCAAACTTCGTCTCAAGCGAATGGCGCTGTCCGTATTCGAACGTTATAGCCCCCACCTCCTTCGCACCGTGCTTCCTTGCAGCAAGTGCAAGACACGTTGCGGAATCCTGTCCTCCAGACAAAACAACTACAGCTTTCATGGCTTCGTTCTCCTTTAGGCTCCGGCGTCGCCGTGTACAGTTACACGCGCTCGCAGAATGTGGTCCGTTCGCCGTCGGCGAGACGCTTGAGGAACGCCGCGAACGGAGCGTTCCTTTCGGTTGGCGAAAAATCGATTTCCGGAGACTGGTCGCCACCCAGTTCACGGCATACGTGGTTGTACGCGAAGAACTCCAGCGTCCGACCCATCGCCCTGCAGCTCATCGCAAAGTCCGTGATGCGGCGAGACTCCACGTCCGCAACGACAAAGCACACGATCCCCATCGCTCCAAATCTGTCGCTCAGCCGAAATACATACACGCGCTTGCCGGCGTCAGCCAGAAGCCGACGGAACCCGTCCTCCGAACGCCGTATCGTCGTGGCGTTGAA
>SUVZ01000261.1 GCA_015061765.1 Lentisphaerota bacterium | reverse complement strand
TATCCTTTTGCCTTTAGAAACTCCTCGAAATCAAGCGAGAACATCTTCTCATGATCCTGATATCCCACGCTGAGGCTTCGTATGCGCTTGACGTTGAGACCGAGCAGAGAGCCGCTGCAAATGACATCGAACCGCCCATCCTGCGCAAAGAACTTGAGCGATGTCGCAATGTCTGGAAACTCCTGTATCTCGTCAAAGAAGATAAGGGTTGACCCAGGATCGAATCGGAATCTGGTATCGATTTGCGATATGTTGCGTATTATGTTCTCTGTAGAATATCCATCTCGCACCACTCCTTTGAATTCCGGCCTTTCCACGAAATTGATTTCAACAAAAGACGAGTACCTCCCCTCGGCAAAGTGTTCTATGCATTCTGACTTGCCTACCTGCCTGGCACCTTCGACAATAAGCGGAAGACGATTGTCACGGCTTTTCCATGCCAACAACGTCTTGTCGAATTTCCGAGCAATGTAAATTTCAGGTTTTTTCGATTTCATGACGCATATATTATCACAAATCAGCAGCTATCGCAATTGCAATTCACACTTTTATGAACGTATCTTCGCGATTTTATAACACTTTTATGAACGAATAATACGCATAGTTTTACATTTTTATGAATCTCCAGACCAAGCAGATGGTTGAACTTCGTGATTTCGAATGGCGTCGGCTTGCCGTGATCTTTACGGACAAGTTGAAAGTTAAGAGTTGGCAAAAGTCTCCCATACGATTTCAACCCCAGACATGCCTGAAAAGAGTTGTGATATAATCTCCTTCAATGACATTTTTGATGCTGGCCACAATTTTCACCGCCTTCTTTGCCTGCGCAGAGACGGATGGAACGGTGCGCACCGTGACGTCTGAGATCAAGACACCCGTCTCAGTGCGCGGAACCGTCACCGACGTCTTCTTCGACCCGGTGGACACGGGATTCGTGTTCCTCGTCCTCGATCGCGGCGGGCATATTTCGTACATCTCGGCGCAGACATCCGACGCGGCGGCGACCTTGAAGAGCTTTCAGCCGTTCATCGGACGCGAAGTCGTCGTCTCAGGCCTTGAATTCGAAGTGCCGCCGAAACGCAACCGCACCGTAATGAAACGCCAGATCGGCATAAACTCCGCAACAGACATAAGCTTCGCGGACAAATCGGAAAAAGATCCTTTCGCTGTCCCCGCTCTTGACGTCAAGCCGCTTTCGCTCGATTCCATCCAGTCCGCCGGACCGAGAAAAGCCGTTGGCCGCGTCATCGCGCGCTGGAGCAGGAAGCGCGTCATCGTAAAGAATATCGACGGAGATACGCTCATGGCGGAGTTCCGCGACGGGATTCCCCTTCCCGGCATGGGTGAAATGATCGAGGTTTCCGGCACGCCGGAAACCGACCTCTATCGAATACACCTTCTGCGCGCCGTGTGGCGCAAGGCGGTTGCCGATTGCGGCGAATGCGCCGCAACCAAAGATACCGATACGCCGAAGCAGACGCCGATGAAGTCCCTCTTCTGGCTAAACGGCCGCTACATAATCTACCCGAAGTTCTACGGACAGCTCCTGACCGTCAAGGGAATGCTAAAAGACTACATCGCCGACGAAACCGGCGAACGGCGGCTCCTGCTGGCGGCGGACGGTTTCAGCGTCCAAATCGACTGCTCGAACGCCCGTGAGTCGATCAGCGACATCGAAGTCGGAAGTGTCGTCTCGGCAACGGGCGTATGCGTACTCGAATCTGATTTCTGGAGACCTTCCGCGCCGTTCCCGAAAATCAAGAGCCTTTTTCTCGCGGCACGCTCGAATGCAGACATCGTCGTCCTGCGGCGTCCGCCGTGGTGGACGCCAGCCCGGTTGCTGGTCGCGATCGGAACGCTTGCAGTGTTTGCCGTCGCGGTACTCATCTGGAACATCCTCTTGAAGAAAGTTTCCGACAGGAAAGGACGCGATCTCGCTGCCGCCAGATTCGCAAACAGCGTATCGGAGCTGAAAGTCCGCGAAAGGACGCGTCTTGCGACGGAACTGCACGATTCGGTCGTGCAAATCCTTACCGGAGCCATAATGAAATTGAGGGCGGCGGACAAGATGTTCGAGTCGAATCCTGTCTCGTCAAGAAAACAGCTGTCGCTCGCGATGAAAACTCTCGATTCCTGCCGCAACGAAACTAGGAACTGCATCTGGGACCTGAGAAACCAGGCGCTCGACGAACCGGTCATGGACAGAGTGCTCGTCCGCACCCTCGCCCCTCACTCTGAAGACGCAAGGCTCACCGTCCGCTTCGCAGTGCCAAGGAATAGGCTGACCGACAACACCGCCCACGCGATTATCTGCATCATCAGAGAGCTCGTCATCAACGCCGTGCGCCACGGCAAGGCAAAAAACATACAGGTCGCAGGATGCATCGACGGCGAGAGGCTTCTCTTCTCGGTAAAGGACGACGGATGCGGTTTCAACCCTGCGACCCGCCTCGGTTCGGACGAAGGACACTTCGGACTGCAAGGCGTGCAGGAGCGCATAGAGTCAATCGGCGGGAAAGTTACTATCGTATCTGCTCCCGGCAGTGGAACGAAGATCTCCGCATCAATAACCATGGCAAAGGAAGGCAGACAATGAAAAAAATAAAGGTTCTCATTGCCGACGACCATGCGGTCGTGCGCACCGGCCTTGCGACAATTCTCAACACCGAAACCGACATAGAAGTCGTCGGTCTCGCAAAGAACGGCATCGAAGCCGTCGAAACGGCACTTGCGGCAAAACCGGATGTTGTCATCATGGATATCCGCATGCCGGTGATGGACGGCGCCGAAGCCACTAGGGAACTGCGCGAAAAGCTGCCCGACACCAAGGTACTGGTGCTCACATCCTTTGGCGAAGCGGATGGTGTTGCGTTGGCGTTGAAATCGGGAGCGGCAGGAGCAATCACAAAAACGGCCGAGGATGCCGAACTCGTGACCGTAATCCGGAATATCGCATCTGGAGGTAAATACATCTCTCTGGATATAGAGAAGCTGCTGGCGGAGAGTCCGCCCGTGCCGAAGTTAACCCCGCGCCAACACGAAATACTCGCCTATATGACCAAGGGGCTGACAAATGTCGAAATCGCAAAAATACTGAGTATCCGCAAAGACACGGTCGAAGAGCACGTCAATCTGCTTCTGGCGAAGCTCTATGCCTCCAATCGCACGGAGGCTGTCGCCATCGCATTACGCAAGCAATTGATTTAGATGCCTGTAAACAACAGGGGATAGACACAAAATAAACAACTGGGCAACCTACTGGGAAAATCAAGGGACAAAACCCTTCGGAACAACTAGGGATAGACCTCGAAAAGAATTATAATTTCACGTATTAACCGATTGATTTTGTCAAATAGCGCAGTTCTGGCAATATTAATATCCCCGTATGACATACCACGCGTACGCGTACGCTCGCGCGAGGGCTGTGGGTTGTTGATAACTCCCGAATCGACACTTTCGCCGATGCCGGGATTCGTATTTCTGTTGGCCATATCTGGCTCCTTTTTTGGTTTTTTGTTGAACTCCCGCAGCCACCCGGCCACGGGAAAGTGAAATGAAAAAAGCCGCCGGACCAAACGGCCCGACGGCAAAAAAAAAACCTCCGGCGCAATGCCGAGAGGCGATGGAATCTGGTTCCTTTATTAAAATCTCGTCAGGAAAAATGTAGCATCACAGTTGAAACTCGTCAGGAAAAATGTCATGATTTGTCAAAAACTCCCCATCCGGTCATGATGCGGCGTATGCTTCTGTGCCCTGCAACGATATCCAATTTATTTTTTCTCTATTGCTTTTTTCCCTGCAATATGCAATAATTTGGGTGTTCTTTTTTAAGAGCCGCCCCATGAGCTGGCGTAAAGGTTCACCTACTGGCGGGGAAGACCCCGCCACTTTTCATATGTCGGGAATTGAAATATTCATAGACGAGTCTGGCGATTTTGGCCCATTCGACGTACGATGTCCATATTACATCGTTACGATGGTGTTCCACGAATCAAACGATCCGCTTTATTCTGACATTCAAGAATTGGAATACAGACTGTCTCTTTTGGGCCTTGAAGACCATTGCATTCATTCAAGCCCGGCAATTCGTGGCGAAGGAGCATATTACGGAGTACCGTTAGCACTGCGCCGTAAAATCATGTCTAACTTTGCCGCCTTTGTGCGAAAGAGCAATCTAAAATACAAATGCTTCTTTGTGAAGAAAGACGTCAAATCCTCCCAAGAGGAAGTATTGGCAGCTCTGCGCAAAGCGATGGATGGATTTCTAAACGACAATTACGATAGGCTATCTTCCTACGCTCCGATAATTGTTTCTTATGACAAAGGGCAACGTCAGCTGTCTGCACTGACTGCAGAAATGTTTGAATCCCGCTTTGCCAATGTGCGATTGACAAAAACATTACCTGTGAGTTCACGCATTTTTCAGGTTGCCGACTTTGTTTGCACATTGAAGCGGCTTGTCTACAAGCTTGAAGGCGAAGGAACACTGTCAAAATCAGAAAATATCTTTTGGGGAACGAAGTCCAACTTCTTGAAAAACTGGGTCGTTCCGGTACGCCGCCACGAATGGATTTAAACGTTGGCCATTAGAATCCAGTCGAAGTTGGAAGTCGAAGTCCAAAAGAGGTAGTTTTGTTTCTATTTTCTGGTTTCAACTCCCAACTCTTAACTCACAACTACAACTACAACTACAACTTCCCCTCCCCCTCAACTCAATTTTCAAAAATCGATATAAAGACCCTCCGGAATTTCCATTCCAAGAGGGTCTCTCCCCGCAAGTTCCTACCAAACGCGGCATGGCCTAACCGCGCATACACCGATAAAACAAAATATGATATAATTGATTCGCTTTTACAAGGGTAATTTAATTTAGCCCAAAATGAAAGTGAGAATCCAATGCCATACGCCGTACTCCAGAAAGAAATCGAAAAACTCGACGAATCGCAACAGGACACTGTTGTGATGTTCATACGTTTTCTTTTATCGCAAAAGAATGCATCGGCAAAATCGTTTGTATTCGATAACGGACAGGCTGAAGAGCAGCAGCAATCCAAAATTACAAACAGAAAACTTGGCGGATTCGAGAAAGGATTTTACATTGCCCCGGACTTTGATGCACCGTTGAACGATTTTGCGGAGTACATGTAATGCGCTATCTTCTTGACACCAATGTGCTTATCTACATGCTTTCGGCACCGGCTGAAATTTCGCCTGAAGCCAAGCACATAGTACAAACAGAAGAGCATCTTTTCGCCAGTTTTGCCTCATTGTGGGAAATTGCGATAAAGCAGGGACTCGGCAAATTGAATATCGAATTGAACATCCCTGAAATCGAAGAGCAATGCGAAATCCGCAGCATTCGGATGCTTTCATTAAGTTCAGACGCGATCGAAAGGATAAAAACGCTTCCCGACATCCATCGGGATCCATTCGACAGAATGCTGATTGCCCAGGCCATTGAGGACTCATTGACTATCGTCACCCGAGATAGAATCATCCCGCAGTATCAAGTGCCGACAATCTGGTAGCAATCGACAATCGGAAGGCAAAAAACCAATCGAAGTCCAGCAATGGTGTTTCCTCATCTCCCATTACTCATCTCGCATCTCTTCACTCAATTCACCTTTTCAAAAATCAACCTGAATCCCAACGGAATTTTAATCTCCGAAAGGGCCTATCCCCTCAGGATCCACCCCTCAGGGTTCCCTCGATTTTTCAATTCGCATATACCCGCTTTTCGGCACTGGAACGCGCTGAATTCCACGTTTGAGCTTTTGGGTTCCGACGGCCCGTCCAAAGGTGTCGTAAAGCTCCGCTGTTGCATCATCCTCAACATCAAGCGCAATCCCATCAATCAATGTGCCGTTGAGGATATATGTGGGCCTATCCAATTCTCCGCACG
>SUVZ01000260.1 GCA_015061765.1 Lentisphaerota bacterium | reverse complement strand
TTCCTTCCCGTCGGGATATTTCACATCCGGCGAAACAGTGCGCTTCAAAGTGACGCCCGTCAGTGTTTTTGGACGTTGCGGCAGGCCGATAACGACAGAAGCGACAATTCCTGATAAGGTGGCGGGCGGCACGTTGGTGTGGAAAAGCGACAATCCCATGGAGGATTGTCCGTTCCTGACCGGACTCAAGGATGGCGAACGGCTCAAGAAGCTGGAAGACGGATTCTACGAGCATTCCAAACATCAGGCGAGACTCGTTTTCCCCAAGGGCGTGTGGGACGGTCCCGCGGGAACAAAGTTCCGCTTTACGGTCGACCTTCGCATGGTCCAGCCTGGTGGCGGACAGTGGACGCTTGTGCTGCGCAATCCAACGCCGCTGAAAAACGCAAATCCCCGCATAGCAACACCCAAAGGGAATTCGGGACTTCAGCGTTACGTGATCGAATTCGAGAAGCCGAAAGCCGAATTTGACTATTATTTTCTTGTCCGGGAAGGGACACCGGGAAAGATCCGGTTCGAATACGTTTCCATAGAAAGGATTTCATGACATGGCAAGGCTTCGTCCGTTTTTTATGGCAAATGAGTTTTCTCCCGGTAATGCCGGTATGCTGTGCTTGGCGAAGGGCTGTGCGTATGGATTTATCGCAGCGGCGGCCTTTTGCGTTTTCTGCGCAACAGCTGCGGAAGTGCCCGTGGAGATAAAAAACGCAGGATTCGAAACGGTCGGGAAGGGCGGATATCCTGTCGGCTGGAGCAGGCACAAGGACTGGCATGGAGAGCGGAGCGGGCACAACGGTTCCGGCGGCATGGTGTTCGAACGCAAGGTGGCCGCGCCGCCGAGCAGGAGCCGTCCGGGGCAGCCCATTGCGTTGAAGCACGGAAAGCGTTACTACATTTCCGCGCTTGTCAAGACCGAGAACATCGAGACTGCGCGGAAGACTCATGCAATGGGAATGACCATCCATCTTGAAGGGTATAACGCAAGCAACAAATGGGTGTTCGGCACGATTGCGCGCCCATGCGTAAGCGGCACATCGAAGGATTGGGTCAAGGTCGAGGGCGTCACGCCTGTCATCTCCGAAAGCATCACGTCGGCGTTCATCCAGCCTCTTGCGCACGGATGTGTTTCGGGGTACGGCGTGGTAGACAACATATATGTGGCGGAACTCGAGACCAAGCCTGTCGGTGCGATCTTCTCCGATGCCTACCGCAATGAATCGGCGGGCGGCAAAGTGAAGTTCTCGGCGGCGCTCGATATCGACCGGAAGATTGCGTTGGAGAACTATGCGGTGGAGTTCGCATATGTCGCAGAGGGCGGGCATGCGGTGAAGACATCCGGCAAAATCGTGTCGCACTCCGACGCGACCGTGGAGTTGGATACCGGCATTTTTGCAGTAGGCACGAATGACGTGGTCTGTACGCTTTCCTGCCGCGGCAAAGAGATCGGTTCGGCGTCGTTGAGGTTCGCAAGGCTTAAGGCGCCAACGCCACGCAAGGTTTATGTCGACAGAAACAGGATGACGATTGTCGACGGCAAGCCGTTCTTCCCTCTTGGAATGTTCTACAGCGCGGGGATGATTTGCGAGTCGAACATGAACCTCTATGCGCAGGCTCCGTTCAACTGCGTGATGCCGTATGGATTTCGGCTTAACCGCAGACAGATGGATCTGTGCGAATCCAAGGGGATCAAGGTGATTTGGGATCTGAGGCTCGGCCTTGATTCTCCGGATGCCGGCAAAAAGGCGGTTGAAGAGAAGGTTGCCATGTTCAAGGACCATCCTGCGCTTCTTGCGTGGTACACGAATGATGAGCGTCCGGTCGCCGACATCCCAAGACTCAAGCTCCGCCAGGAATGGATGGAGGTTCTCGACAAGGATCATCCTACCTGGTCGGTGCAGGATGTGTTTCGCGAGGCGCGTCATTACCTCGGCACGTACGATGTCCTCGGCATGGATCCGTATCCGGTGCCGAAAAAGCCGATCGGGACGGTCATCTCCTCAATGCGTCAGGGGACTTCCGGCACATTCGCCTCAAGGGCGATATGGCAGGTCCCGCAGGCGTTCGGCTGGGGGTGGCTCGGCCGAAAAGAACGGCAAGGTCAGCGAGGGCCGAACAAGGCGGAAATGGCAAACATGACGTGGCAGTCCATAGCCGGCGGCGCGAACGGAATCGTCTACTACGCGTTCCATACGTTGAAAAGGGCCGGTGCGATCGACGGCGACAGTTTTGAACTCGCTTGGGAGCGCACGAAGGCGGTGGCGCGCGAGGTGAAGAAGTACGAACATGTTCTAACGTCGCTCGAGCCGCCGCCCGGATTCGGCGGCGGCACCGATGCCGTCGCCGTGCGCACTTGGCGTCATAACGGCTTTGTCTATCTGCTTGCCGTCAACTGCACGGAGAAACCGCAGACCGCTTCGGTGAAGCTTGATGCGTCTGCGGATAAGGGCGTTGATGCGGACTTTGGTCCAATGCCGAAAATCGCAGACGGAACGATTGACCTGTCGTTCGGCCCGATCGAATATGTTATGCTCAGGTTCAGACAATAATTTTAGAAAGGAATGATAGCGATGAAAAGAGATGGCATCAAGTGCGTTTCGGTGGCGGCGGCCTTGCTGAGCGCGGTGACCATGTACGCAAAGGAGACCTCATGGACCGATTCCCGCGCGAACGACTGGGACTGGACGAATCCGGCGAACTTCACCAGCGGAAAGCCGGAGACGGGAGATACCGTCGTCATTCCTGAAAACATGGTGGTGTACGCAACAAACGATACGGCACGAACGCTTCTCAATACATTGGCATACATCAATCTGCAGGGCAAAAGAACAAGCGCATCAAACGTCGGCACAAGCTGCATTTTGGTGATTGACGTTCCTGCGGAAGGCAAATACGAATTGGGTGTGGCATTCCATGAGGCGAGCGATACGAGTGCGCGTGGAATTGTGCGGAAGACGGGCGACGGAGAGCTTGCGCTGGCGACACTCGGCAATGTGTGGAAATACCGTACCGACTTCGATGTGCAGGCAGGGGTGCTGAACATGCACAATCTGAAAGATGTGGCATATCGTATCGGGGCTATAGGGATCGCCGAAGGGGCGACGGTTGTCGGTCCAGACTATACGATGTTTGCCGCAGGAGTATATGGGGCAGGTTTGCTGACGAATCAGGCGACATCAGACCGTTTTTTTCGCACCATCGGCGGAACTGCTTCCAATCCGTACATGTTTTCCGGAAAGATTTCCGGAAAGATGGCGTTCCGTACATATGGGGCGCAATATCTCACAGGCTCCAACAATGTCAATCCGATGTGTTCCGTGTACAGCCCTTCCTTGAAAACCAAGGGTGTTCTTGGCGTACCGTATTTCGGAAACTGCGACAGCGAGTCATCGTCGATCGGGCTCTCCCAGAACCTTCAGTTCCTGCAGTACGGAGGCAAGATCCTCTATCTCGGCACCGGGGAGACTACGGACAAAGGCATAAAGATATATGAAGACGGAGGTTTGGGGCAGGCTGTCATAGACGGTGGGGTAACGGGCGGTCTTACAATCAACGGAACGATAGATTTCCCGAATAAAATGATGGCGTCGTTGGTTCTTGAAGGAAACCACAAGGTTCCGTGTGCATTCGGCGGAAACGTGACGTACAGGAACGATGACAACAATAACCGTTGTTCGGTCCATTTCGTGAAGCGCGGAAGCGGCACGTGGAGGTTTGAGAATTCCACTGGACGGAAGAATTCAACCGGATTCACCATCGAAGAGGGTGTTCTCCAGTTCGATGATATAGCCGAGAAGGGCGAAAGTTCCGGACTCGGAACCGCATACGATACCCATACGAACTATTTTGGCGCGTACAATCCGGATGCGAAAGTGCCGTGGGTGTTTGCGCTCGGAACGTCCGAAAAGGAGGGGACGCTGGAGTATGTAGGAACGAACGGAGCCTACAGCACCGGCCGAACCATCGGACTTGCCGGCGCAGGGCGACTCTCGTGCGAAAGCGACGCCCCCTTGCGCTTTTCTGGCGTCATGCCGATTGGAGAAGGAGCTAAGACTCTCACGGTTGCAGGTTCCGGCACCAACGAGAATACGATTGCCGACATCGCCGATGCGCCTGCCGCCCCTATAACCTTGGTGAAGGAAGGCTCCGGAAACTGGATTCTTGCCAATACCAATGCCATCCGGGGAGGACTTGAGGTCAAGGCGGGGCGGCTTACGGTTCGCAATCCGTCCGGTCAGTACGACTGGTTCCGCTGGACGATACGGAAGACATTGCGTCTGTACGAGAGGACGACCCAGCGTGTACAGGCAAGCCAGTTTGGCTTTTACGATTCTAATCTCGACCGCATAAACTGCGGATGGACGCATTGCGACAATTTTGCCCGCATCGCTCCGGGGCAGGCGGCGTATCAGTCGAGGAGTTCGTACACCGATACAAGTAACTACATGAACGAACTCGAGCTGGGTGAGCTGTTCTATCCTGTTACGAACCGAAACATAAGGTGGAGCATTGTCATGCCGAAAGAGATGAAGCCGTCTTCACCGGGCACGCACCTCAAGATAGTGATGAGGGCGACAAATGGCGCTCCCGAGGTGACCCGTTACGATTTTTCGGTCAGATATTCCACCTCGCAGACTGGATTTGACTTCAATCCCGAGTCCTGGTGCCTTGAAGGAAGTCGTGACGGCATCCATTGGGATATGCTCCATGATATGCCATCGACGAACGCGACGATGTTCTGTCATACATCGAACAACCGTTATTATGCGGCAAACCGTACTTCGAACGGCGCAAGCAATGATCCTGCCAATCCCGAGAAATACAACCTCACAACTACGGAAAAGGCGCCAATCATAGCCGGCTCGACAAACAAGAACATAAATGTGATGTCCGGCTTTTCGTATGTAAAGGTGGCAGAAGGGGCCGTTCTGGCGGCGGACGGCGCGGGTCTTGAAATATCGTCTTTGCGCATCGATTCAACTGGTGCGGGTGCGATTGAAGGGTTCTCCTTCGCCCGGAACGGAACTCTTGACGTTCTCGGCGTGGAAAATTCCGGAAGGGCGGTTCTTCCGGGAACCTACGGAAGCGTCTCTGGATTTTCGAACATAGCGAACTGGTCGCTTACCGTCGACGGCGAGTCGACAAGGCGCAGGATAACCGTAGAAAACGGTGTCATTGTTCTCGTGAATCCCGGAATGCGCGTCATTTTGCGATGATGGATTGCTTTTGGGCTGTTAAAGGAATAACTGGGGAATAACTGGGGAGACACCCTGAAAAGAGTGATAATTTCACTTGTAAATCGGGTTGTTTTGTAAAGTAGCGTGATTTTGGAGGTGCATAGGATTTCGTCCGCACCGTAATCTGTTGTTTGGTCGCGACATAAAAACGGTTGTGCAGGGCTGAGTCGGACATTGCCGATTTGAAAGACAAAGTCGATTTCTTCGTGCAGACGCAGACACCGCCGTTGCAGGGGGTATTCTATGAAGGGCAGTTGTGGGATGCGTGTTCGCTGGTTGAGAAGCTGATTGGAAGGGCTAAAAAGACGATACTTCTAATTGACAGCTGGGTAGGACCGGGAACGCTTGATATGCTTGCGAAGAAGCGCAAGGGTGTTACGGTGGAGATTGTTGCCTCTCCTCGCGGCAATAAGCTTGCCGCAAGCGACATTGCAAAATTCAATGCACAATATGGCGGTCTTTTAGTCAAGACGAGTACAGCATTTCACGACCGTTTTCTGATAATCGACGACAAGGAACTGTACCTTATCGGCGCATCGCTGAAGGATCTCGGCAAGAAATGCTTCGGCTTCACTTCTCTCGACAAATCCAACATTCCCGACATTCTCGCCAAGATTTAATCACTTGGAGATAAGAGATGGGAATGAGTGATGAGAGGCGGCGGAATGCCGCCTTTTTTGATAGCGCTATT
>SUVZ01000259.1 GCA_015061765.1 Lentisphaerota bacterium | reverse complement strand
TTTTCATCCTACCGAATGCTGATGGTCAGGCCTGTCTTAAGATCGGCCTTGAGCACACCGTTCTCATATACAGGAATGTATCCGACCGCCTCCGCACCATTCACATATACCTTCCACGTCGCGAAATTCTCCGCATCCACGACGGTCGTAAGATTAATCGGAACGGTGTATTTCGCAGGGAATCGACCGGAAACATTCGTCAGATACAGCTTGCCGTTCGCCGCCGGACGGAACTTCGTGATCGTGGGGTTGGACGCCGTCTCCGCATCGACCGCAAGCCCGCCGACGGAGAGGTCGGCGTCGGCGATGGCGGAGGTGTCGAGGGTGTTGCCGGATGCGACCGCGATCGATCCGCCATCGACGGAGAGCGGGCGCACGAGCGCCGCGTCCACGTCGAAGTAAACGACGCCCTCCGCGACTTGCAGACAGGCGTTCGTAGCAAGCGTGGCGACGGCCTTCGCGTTGTTCACCGAAAGCGTCCCGGCGCCGACCTTGCGCAGGTTAATGGTCGTCGGCGCGTTCGCCGCGAACTTCGCGTTGAGAATCTCGCTCAGGTTCGCGTCCGAGGAGACGTCCAAGCCCAGCGTCGCGACCGTCGCGGAGGAGTTCGTGACGACATGGTTCTGGCTGAAGCTCCAGTAATGGTCGTGCCAGTCGTCGGTCCACGCGATGCCGTTCACGGTGTTCGACGTGCCGTTGAGGTCGATGACGAGCGGGTAGGTGGCGTTCGAGCCGAGATCGTTGGCGATGAAGACGGGTCCCGTCTGCGGGCCGTGGGGAAGGACGTCATCTGAACCCATTTGCAGATATACGATGCCGCCGAGAACGAAGCGTCCCGAATGACCCCAGACGAAATCGCCGCCCTCGTCAGTGGAGAGCGTGACCTTCTTACGGCTGTCCGCGTAGGAATGCTGGAGCAGGACGAAATCGCCATCGCCGGCCGTAGCGAACGTTCCCGGCCCAGAGAAGAGCCGATGGTCGGTGCCGTAAGAGCGCAGTTTGATTGGGTTGCCATCCACGCATTGGAGGACGATCTTCGCTCCGTCGGAAACATGGAACTTGTCGGACCACTCGCTTAGGGACCACATTTCTCCTCCTTCGAAGAGGATGCGGGCGGCGACAGAGGCGTTCTGGTTGCTGATAAAATGGTAGGACGCCGTTCCGTTGGCGAGAAGCCGCAGGATGTCGTTCGTTCCGGTGTCGGACGTGACATCACTGCAAAGCGTGAACTTCGAGCCGTAGCCGACAGTGCCGATCATGTTGGTGTAGGTGTCTCCGATGGCGGTCGTGATTTTGTTGCCGACGGGATTTTTCCAGTCAAGGTCCCGCGCCGTCGGCTCCGAGACGACGATCGTGCCGCCCTTGCCCCTGAACAGGATGTTCCTGTTTCTTGTCGTGACCATCCGCGCGCCATTCGTGATGGTGACAGTGACAGGATGAGATGCGCTTGTGCCGATATTGACCGTATGCCAGTTTGTACTGCCCGCGCACACCGCGCCATCGAGCAGAAGGTCGTCGTAGAGATAAAGGAACTTGTAATACCTCGCCGAGTCCTCCGCCGTGAAGGCATAGCCGTCGCCGCCGGCTTTCACGGTGCCGTTGTAGCCGTTGTTGTCATTATCGGTCGCCGCCGTGAACGTCGAAGGCTCGGCCAACGAAACCCCGCATGCCATCAACGCCGCGACAAACGTTGCTGCTGCAAAGAAGTTTTGCAACTTATTCATTTTTTTCTTCATTAACGACTCTCCTTTATTTTGAGGGCTTTTGGGGCAATCATACCACATTTTCCGAAAATACTGAAAAATGACATATCAACTCTTTTATCAATCGCCTGATATCTCGGCAAACGCTGCGAGCGCGGAGGCGGAGGCCAGCATACAGTTCAGCCAATCTTCGCGCATGTTCATCCAGAAAGTCGGCAGGTAGCCATTGTCGTGAGTCTCGCGGATGATCGCCTCGCCGAGCGTGCGGGCACGCTCGAGGTCCAGCGGATTATTCGTCGCGCGATACATCGCAAGCCAGGTGCTGATCATCTTCGCCGCTGAAGAATCGATCGGCACATAGCAGTTGTACTGCTCGAGAACGGCGGGACAGCGCCATGATTCGCACCCCCATGTACCCATTTTGCAACGGGGATCTTTTATTCCGTGCATCGGACGCTCCCAACAGACAAACTGGTCTTCTGCGAAGCGTACGAGTTCCCGCGCCTCTTGAAGGCGACGCTTATCGTTCGGGAAACGTCTTACGAGATACATCGCCGTATCGCAGGCATCGTATTTCGTCAGATTCCGGTATGGCTCTGTCGGCGAGACATCTTCAAACTGCCCTTCCCAATTCCATGACTTAAGAGGTCCTTTCTCAACGTATGCGAAAGCTCTGTCTGCCGCATCTCGATACTTGCACTCACCTGTAAGCTTATACGTTCGCTCAAGAAAACCAAGCATGTGGACGGGGACGAGCCTGTTGTTCTCGACACTGCGGCCGTTTTCAATCCACACGTTAAGCGGCCACGAACCGTCTTCTCCCTGAAGTTTCAAATACATATCCGCTATTTTCACGGCCGCCGCTTTAAGTTTGTCATCTTTCGTAACCTCGTAAAGATCAAGATACGCATTGGCGACGGCGCGGGGATAAACAAGCATAATCTTGCCGCTATTTAAGCGGACCGTCCTCTCCGGATACTTTGAAAGCCCCTCATGCGCCTCGTATGTTCTTGGGAATCCGGCAAGAGCTTTTCCTTCAGGCTCTGTAACCGACATAAGCTTCTTAACGGCGCCTTCAGCAAACCTGAGCGCTACCTCGGCCTCGTCGGTATCGCCGCAGGCGATCTTCGCCATCGCAGAAACGACCGCCGCGCCCATCTTCGACGGATAGGCGACAAACACCTGATTGGTTACATTCACCATTTCCTTCGGTACAGGCTTTCCGCTTAAATAGTTCGCCTTCACTATCGGCAAACTCATTATATAACGGGCAATACGCTTGGAAGTCTCATCGGCCGAACGCTTCGGCTTTGGATATGTTCCCGGGCGGAACGGAGCCTGCTTCCAAAAGCTTCGCTCACCCGCTTTCACAATAACGGCGCCTTGCGCATTCAGCGCTTCGCAGCGCACATCCATCCACCCCGACAACGGCAAATCCTTCCATACCGGGGCGAGGGAAACGTTCGGCGTTTTACCCGTAAACGTCCGCTCGATACCGCCTTCGTCCTTCACGGTAAACCGGTAAGATTCGGCCCCGTCACAACGCTTGAAATCAAACGTCGGCGGATACATAAAAAAGACCGACCTTACATTCCACGCGGCCTGACCGTCAACGCCGATCGGTCTTACAGGACGAAAATAATCTTCATCAATCTCAGCTGACGCGCCAAGCGACGCGATAAACGCAAACGCCATAACCGCGATCCGATTCCGTTTCATTTATCCGTCAATCCTTTCAGCAGCGCCCATTGCTATCCCACAGACGGGATACGATCCTCTCTCCGATCGGTTCCCATGGTATCATATGAGCAGCGTCGCCGTCAATGGGAAATCTGGTGTTAATGTTCAATTAATCAAATACCTACCTATTCTTTTTAACATATCTTACTTTCCCGAAGGGCCAGTCCCTTGATTTTTTCAGTACCGAAAGACCGACAGACGCTTCAATTCAAAAGTGCAAGGATTTAAGCCTTCAATGCATACATCAAAGAACTGCGAATCCTGCTCTTTTGAAAACTCTATGACTGAACGGACATCGCCCGTATCTCCAGGCGGTGTAAGGGCTCGGCCCAAATACCGCAAGGGACGTGGACAAGCCAAACCCACATGAAAAGATTTCTTTTCAGCGCCTACAATCCTAAAATCGAGTTCACACCTGAACTTGGTTCCTTTGGGAACGTTCCAAAGACTGTCAGGCAAATGAAGTCGCACTATTCCCCCATTGCATCTGTACACACCATTGCTATCGCAGGTCGAGATCGGCTTTACACCATTCCATCCAGCAAGCACCGGAAGCTGCTCTGATGCACCTTTCACTTCATATATCTTTCTGCCGCCCATATCCGCAAACCTCTGAGGCATGGCAACCGTAGCGGACAATTTTGTCCCTTCAGCATCAAAGAAACCACATGGCGTGACATTGAATTCGTATTCTACACAAGGATCGAAATACAACGCCGAAATCTCCAATGAAACCGTCTTAGGACGCATAGACTCCAAAACATCATAATCGCCAAGCACATCTCTTCGCAGTACACGTACCCGCTTCCCGATCTTGTCTTTCACAAATGCCTCTATCTTATAGCGGTTAGGAGCCTCCATCGCGGCCGGAAAACTTACAGCCAAGGCCTTCATTGGATTGCCGATGACCTTGAGCGACAGCTTTGCATCCTTGGGGAATGCAGCAGGTTTCTCATTCGCCGCCTGCTTCTGAGGCGTATATCTCGCGGACTCCTTGGAATAAGGAAGGTCCACCCGCCATGGATCATCAGCTTCAAACTCTTCCGGAGTGAATACATTTGGATAGCGCCTGAAGAGCACATAGTCCTTGTACACCTCCATGATTATCGCATTGTATGAACTTCGCGACGGAACGGAATGTCCAACCATCGAACCGCCCCACCTATGCATGCACCCGCAATTGACGGCAGTGAACTCCCCTTGCCATATGTGCCGTTTGCTCTGTAAAGTTCCGTGGATGTGTCCGGAGATCGCTATTACGGACGGATATCTGTTCAATATACGCCTTCTCTCGGCATCACCGCTGCCACCCCCGACCGTTCCACGTGGCGGAACATGATCAAGCACAAACACCGGTCGGTCAGGATATCTCTCCACTGCGCTTTTCACCATCCTCTCATACCTTGCATAGCCGTCGGCCTGAAGCATCTGGGGAAACACAAGCACCGGCGAATCTCCAAGCTCAATCTCCGCAAAGGTATCGTTCGCCCGGAGATATTTCCGCGTATCCGCAAACGCCTCCTTCGCCTTTGGGACACTTCTGTTCAAATCACCATTGTAATCATATGCGTCATGCCATGCATACACGTAAAGCTCTTTGGGATTCCATCCGGCATTGGCCGAAATCACTTCGTCAACAGTTTCACGATAGGCTTTGTATCCGCTCGGATAATGATGGTCGGCAATGTCGCCTATATTGGCCACCAGATCGACCTTTGCCTTCGCAAAGAGCTCCCACGCCGCCTTCACGTGCCTGCAGGACTCTTTGGTTTGCGCAACATGCGTATCGGTAATCAATCCGGCTTTGAATAGTGGCTTCCTGTTTGTATCGACCTTGTTTGTGTACATCTCCTGGAATATGGAAACCTCAAGTGGTTTAAGAGCATGCTTCTTCCCCCTTACAGTTGCCGTCTGCGGTTTTACGGAAGCGTTGATGACCGCAATCAGACGAGACTCTCCATGCGTCCACATTCGCGCAACAACATCGTCATTGCCGGTCTCAAGCGCCCTTGAACTGCCTTCAAGGAAGACCTTCTCAAACATCCTGATGTTTTTCGCCACCCTCGAAACGATCCCGAACGACTGCTGGAACGGCGTACGCTTCTCCATCCTTCTCAAATCATGGAGAGAATAGAACACAAGTCCGTTCGCGCCGCCGACAATGCACTGCCACGCCATGTTGTACACTTCTTCATATGTCGGAGGACGTGACGGTGCGGCGAGACGCTCCGCCTCTGTATTCTTGATGATAGCCCAGTCAAAACATTGCGGCACCTGCCACATCGGGCGAATCCCGTCATACACTCCTTCATACGTCTGGCGAGTCCAATTTGTGACACGCTTTATGCCGTCATTTCGTTTAGGATACTGCCCAAGATCCGCAATCGGATATGGATCCGTGCCTATTACATCGAACGCCCCCATGTATCGCCTGATATACGGAGCCTGATAGAGAACGATCCACGTCGGGTGGTCGGGATCCAACTGCTCT
>SUVZ01000258.1 GCA_015061765.1 Lentisphaerota bacterium | reverse complement strand
CGCGAGCTCGACGGGGATCCGGACGTCATATCATGCTCGGTCTTCAACGGCCAGCCGTGGGTGGATGCACCGTTCATGTCCGCGTCCGTCATCGTGTATTCGAAGGCGAACCACGACGCGGTCCACGCCAAGGCCAGGGCCATCGCCGATTATTTCGAGGCGCACAAGACCGATCTCAGGTTCGGCGTTCCGGCGCTCGCTCCCGGCAAAACCGTCGAAGCCGTCAAGACGCTCGCCAAGCCCGTGTTTGTGAGCGATTCGGGCGACAACACCACGGCCGGCGCCGGAGGCGGGAGCGCGTTTCTCCTCGGGCGCTTCCTCGGAGGCGACGTCAAGACGCTCTTCACCTCGATCTACTGTCCGGCGGCATGGTCCGCGCTGCAGGCGCTGCGGCCGGGCGAGCGCGCCACGGTCACGATCCCGCAGTCCGACGCATACACCGGCGACGTGACGGTCGAAGGCGAACTCGTCTCGCGCGGCAGAATACTCGGCTTCGTCGGTGAAGAAGCTGGAGAAGGCATTCTCTTCCGCGCAGGGAACGTCGACATCGTTTTCGCGTCCGTCCGCACGTCCTTCACGATGAAGGAACACTTCGAGGCGATGGACACGGACGTGAAGGACTACGATGCGGTCGTCGTCAAGCAGGGTTATCTCTGGCCCGGCGCGGCGGAGCTCGCCGCGAGCCGGATATTCTGCATGACGCCCGGCACGGCGACGAACGATTTCTCGACGTTGCCGTTCAAAAATCTCGAAGGCGAATATTATTACGTGAAACCCGAATGATGCGAGACATTTCATACATTCTCTCCGGACTCATCCTGGTTTTGGCCTCTTGCCTGCCGTCATTGGCGGAGGGGGATCCCGTTGCGCATGTCGATCCTTTCATAGGAACCGCAGGGACAGGGCACACGACGCCCGCAGCCTGCGTCCCCTACGGCCTTGTCCAGGCGGGGCCGGATACGGGGAGCATCGGGTGGAAGTATTGTTCAGGCTACGACTATGCGGATTCGCGGATAGTTGGTTTTTCGCAGACACATCTGAACGGCACCGGATGGATGGATCTCGGCGATGTCCGTCTGATGCCTGTCCCCCAGGACGTCGATGGACCGACGGCGGTGGCGTTTTCAAGCCGCTTCGACAAGGCGTCGGAAAGCGCGTCCTGCGGGTATTATGCGGTGCGTCTGGACGACGTCCGTGCGAAGGTGGAGATATCGGCGTCGGAGCGTGTCGCCATCTACCGCATGACGTTCGACGCTTCGTCGAAGGTTTCGCTCATCGCCGATCTGCAGCATGGGTTCGTCTGCAACCGGCAGGCAGCAGCGGACTACGTGAGGCAGGCGGATGTCAAGGTCGTTCCGGACAATGAAATCTCGGGAAGCAGAATGACCTCCGGCTGGGTTACGCGCACATGCGGTTTTGTCGTGCGGTTCAACCGTCCTTACTCGGATTGTGTCGAGCTTCCGCGCGCCGAGGGCGAGAGGGCACCCCGCTACATGCTGACGTTCGACATGGGGAGCGATCCCGAACTGCTCGTGAAGGTCGCGCTGTCCACAAAAGGTCCCGCCGCCGCGCGGAGGAACATGGAGGCGGAGATGCCGGGGTGGGACTTCGAAGCCGTCCGGGCCGCCGCCGTGCAGAAGTGGCGCGCGGTTCTGGCGCGGGCCGTGATAGAAGGGTCGGAAGCGCAGAAGAAAACCTGGTATACGTCTCTGTACCACTTGTGTTTCCAGCCGAATCTCATCTCGGATGCCGGGGAGGCTCCGCATTATTCGACGTTGTCGTGCTGGGACACGTTCAGGTCGGCCCACCCGCTGTACACGCTGGTGGACCCGGAGCGCGCCGGACAGTTCGTGCAGACGATGCTCCGGCAGGGGCGCGAGACCGGTTACCTGCCCATATGGACGTTATGGGGCAAGGAGAACCAGGGTATGATCGGCACGCATTCCGTTCCGGTCATAGTCGACTGGTTCCTGAAGACCCGGGATCCCTCGATCGACTGGAAGGCGGCGTACGGCCAGATCAAGGATACGCTGACGCGTCCGCACAAAGGCAGGTTCAAGGAGGATTGGGCCGTTTACGACAGATACGGTTATTATCCCATGGACGCGACCTACGGGGCATACCGCGGACGGGCCGTTGTCGGCGAGACCGTCTCCCGTACGCTGGAGTGCTCCTACGACGACGCTTGCGCCGCAAGAATGGCGAAGGCGCTGGGATACGGTGCGGACGCGGAGTTTTTCGCCCGGCGCGCGAATTACTGGACGAACGTCTTCGATGTCACCACCGGATTCGTGCGGGGGCGCAGGACAGACGGAACATGGCGCGAGCCCTTTGATCCGTATGCCTTCGGGCACGGCTCGGAGACGGCGAACGACTTCACGGAAGGGAACGCTTTCCAGTACACGTGGCACGTGCTGCAGGATCCGCAGGGGCTGATCAGGGCGCTCGGGGGAAGGGAGAGGACGGCCGAAAGGCTGGATGCCCTTTTCAGCGCCGCCGACCGGGGCGGCTTCAGGTCTCCGGACATTTCGGGGCTCATCGGCCAGTACGTGCACGGCAACGAGCCCAGCCATCACGTCATCTACTTCTATACGCTTGCCGGAAGGCCCGACCTCGCCGCAGACCGCATCCGGGAGGTCTGCGACAGGTTCTACCTTCCGAAGCCGGACGGTCTTTGCGGGAACGACGATTGCGGGCAGATGAGCGCCTGGTACCTTTTTTCGGCTATGGGCTTCTACCCGTTCGATCCCTGTGGAGGGGAATACGTGATCGGAGCTCCCCAGGTTCCGAGGGCGACACTCTCGCTGCCTGACGGCAGACTTTTCACGGTGGTCGCCAAAGATCTTTCCGCTGTCAACCGCCGCGTGAATTCCGTCAGGCTGAACGGCCGTCCGGTCGGAGGATGGTTGATCCGTCATGCCGACATCCTCAAGGGCGGTGAACTCGTTTTCGAAATGGGGCCTGCCAGGCCTCGGGCAATATGCAAATGAACAAAGGAGAAGCAAACATGTCTACTATCGGAAGAAGAGATTTCCTGTCGGGTTCCCTGGCTGCGGGAAGCGCCGCCGTCGTGAGCGGTTGCATGTCCTCCAAGCCGGAACTGCCGCCGATTCCGGTCTCGGGCAAGATCCCCCGCCGTCTTTTCTGGAGCTGGGACCACTCCACGAACTGGTCGATGAACGTTCCCGGAGAGCAGAACTGCGGCGTGGGCAACGAATACACGAAGAAGCCCGGCATGTTCGAACTCGACTACCGCCGAGTGGTCGACTGGTGCGCGGACCACGGCATGCACGGCGTCGGAATCGTCGGACTCCTGCGCGACCGGCACGGAGGGGTCGATGCCGCGCGAAGACTGTGCGCCTATGCGCAGGAGAAGGGCGTGCGCATCTATCTCATCGCCGGACTTTTCGCCTACGGAGGCATCTACTACGAGGGTGACAGCGAGTGGTCTCTCAACAAAAAGCTCAGGGAGAATCCCGCTTGGATCGGCAAAAAGCAGGATGGTTCGCCCCTCATCTACCGTCACATGGGATCAGGCGGCTCCAAGGTCGAGCCGATGGGATGCGCGTCGAACCCCGGGCTTTACCGGTACGTGCTCGATTCCATCGATTGGCTCTTCAAGACGATTCCCGAACTCGGCGGCATACAGATGGAGGCCGGAGACAACGGGGTGTGCCAATGCGACAGATGCCGTGCGCGCCGCGGCGGGCGTACCGAGAAGAATCCGATGAGCATAGAGGACATGGCTCTCATCTATCCGCCGGCCGGCGATGTGATCCGTTCCCGGAACAAGGACGCCTGGGTCATCTGCGAATGCTACCACCACTTCCTTGACGATCCCTGCGTGAAGACTTTCCGGGCGGACAGCTCGGACGAGAACGTGCAGAAGCTTCTGTCGATGCCGGCCTCTACGATTTTCCAGTGGGGCACATCGGACTTCTACAAGGATCCCGGAAAATGGAACGAATCGTCGCGGATGCTGCCGGCCATGCGCAGATTCCACAACATCCTCAGGACTCATGCCGGTACGCAGTGGTCTGACGGGCGCTATTTCTTCGCCGCAGAGAGGATCCGGCGCGAGTGCCGCCTGAGCTATCTGTCCGGAGCGGACTACTTCTCGATGTTCGGCGAGAACAATCCCTTCTACGCGAACTCGGAATTCAACTATCTGGCCATGACCTACTTCTCCGATCACCCGCTTGCCGAAATGCAGCATTTCGTCCGCGACGAGATGGGGCCCCGTCTTGGAGGCTGGGAGCTGGCCGAGCGCTGGTGCGACGTGTGCAACATCCAGCTGGATGCGACGCGGATCCCTGCGGCGGTGGACGGGATCTCGAAGATCATCTCCGGTCTTTCCCGCGACCGCGAAGCCCGGCGGCGTTGGCTGCAGCTCGCCTCCTGGCTCGAATCCTACCGGTACGAGGCGAAGTTCTGGCCCGACCCGAAGGGACATCACTATTACTTCCACAGTTTCAACTGGAGAAAGATATGACCGGCCGGTGTCGCCGTCCGGAGAAAGGCATGCCGTCATGAAAACAGGATCGAAGTTTACCGCGCTCGCATTCCCGCTCTTTGCCGTGCTGTCCGCGACGGCGCTTCAGGCGCAGGACGGCCGTGTCGAAGGCTGCAGAGACAGCGTTCGTCCGGCGTTCGTCCAGCCGGGGGATCATTACGAGAACCGTACGCGGTTCAATGCGTCCGACCGGCGGGGCGACTTCGAGGTCGTCGGGGTTGTGACGTCCGCATGCGATACGGCATGGGGCGTCACGTCGGAACCTTTCCCCGTTCCTTCCGGGGTGCGGGCGTTTTCGCTTGAGTTCTCCATCAGGGCGTCGATGGACTGGTATGTGGTGGATGCCTGGAAAAGATGGGAAAGTCTGGTCGAATGGCTCGACGGAAAGGGGGACATCATCGGTACGACGCCGTTCCGTCCGAGGTTCATCCGGGACGCCTTCGCGTTTTTCCGCATTCGCGGTGAAATCCCCGCCGCCGCGCGATCGGGTCGCGTCCGGTTCGGTACGAACGCCCCGAATGTGGGGCCTGGAGAGAAGGTGGCCGTACGCGGTACGCTGGTTTCGTTTTACACGGATCTTCGTCACGTTCCGGAGGGGCATCTTGCGGATGCCGAGCCGCCGGTTGTCCGCAATGATTTCGACAGCCCTACCGAGTGCCCGGACGGACCGGTACGCTTCCGGTTCGAGGATGCCGGCGGCATCGACTGGTCGTCCGTGCGCGTATTTCGTCCGGAGATCGGATCGGAAGTGAAGTTCGCACGCGAGGATAACGGTATCCGTCTTCTCGGCATATATCCGCTGGCCAAAGGCATTACCCGCTTCCGGATCGAGGTGTCGGATATGACGGGCAACGCGACCGTGGCCGAACGTCTTGTCTGCATCGGGAGGAAATCGGTGACGTATCCGGTGCGTCTGCGCGACGACGGAACCGTACTGGTCGCCGGCAAGCCGTTCTTTCCGATCGGACTCTACGGTGTCGATCCGCGTGAGTTCAACGGATTTGACATCGACCGTGCGTTCGCCGATCTGGCCAAGGCCGGCGTCAATCTCGCGCAAAGCTACAACCCCGCATCGTACAACAGCGAAAAGTGGATCAAGTCCGCCGCCCGGCACGGAATCCGTCTCTTCGTCAACGGAATGCTGCCGCCGCATCTCAAGACGATCGCCGGGAGCGGCCGCGGATATCCGCACATCATCGCGTGGTATCTGGCGGACGACACGGCCTCCCATGTCACGCCGATGCAGCTTCTGGACCGCCACGAGAACGTGAACGCCCTCGACGGGACCCGCCTTACGTGCCATGCGGACATACTGTTCCCGCACGAGCACGACTTCAAGGTTTCCCGGTTCTCCCGCTATGTCGATTTCGCCGATGTCTTCATGCCTGAGATATATCCCGTGAAGGGAGGGGACAAGGACAGG
>SUVZ01000257.1 GCA_015061765.1 Lentisphaerota bacterium | reverse complement strand
AGTCTTGGGATTAGCCGGCGGCGTATGGTATTGGCAAGATGCAAAAGAAAAAGAAGAAGCACGCATCGCCCTTGAACAAAAAGCCGAGTTGGAAAGAAAGCAAAAAGAGGAAGCGGCACGTAAGGCCGCCGAAGAGGCGCGGCGTATAGCTGAGGAGAAAGCCAAGAAAGAGAAGGTCGAGGCGGAGCGTAAGAAAAAAGAGGAAGCGGCACGCATCGCGGCCAAGAAGGCAAAAGCAGAAGCCGAAGAACGAGCTCGAAAGACAGAAGCGGCACGCATCGCAGCCGAGAAGGATGCGGAACGCAAAGCTGAACTCGAAGTGTTTCGACTTTCTTCTAAAGCACAAAGCGCACATGATCTTATTGATGGCGAATCGTCTGAAATAAAGGAGTTCTTTGGATCGGAAATCCGTGCCTTCGAGAATGATCGTCGTGCCGGCGATGATGCAAAAGCAAATTCCAAGTATGTGATTGCAACGAATTTCTATGCGCAAGCGTTGATGGCTGCGACTGCGCTAAAAGGTTCCGTGACGAAATACCACGAATGCAAGGAGTTGTTGCCGAAGATTGAGCGCGCCAAGGACCGTGCCGATGAAGTGAATGCGGCAGGATCGTTGCCAAGCGGGTACAGGGCGGCGCAAGAGGCTCAAAACGTAGCGCTTGCCGCATTTAAAGCAAAGCGGTTTGATGAGTGCAAGGTAAAGCGCCAAGAAGCCGAGTCGCTTTTTGCGTCATTGCGGACAGATGTCATCACTGCCGTTTTGGATGTTGCGAATGGTCATAAAAAAGCAGAGCGTTGGGATAAGTGTAAGCAAGAAGCGGAAAAAGTACTTAGTTGGGATGCGAATAATGCCAAGGCGCTTCACCTGAAAGCAGAAGCCGAGAAGCATCTTGCACCTTCATTAAAGGTTATAGCTACAATTGACGGTGAGGAAGTAAGGGGGGCTAAACTTAATGATGGCGAGAAGGATCATGTTTTGCCAACAACGTGGAAGCTTGTACGAGGTGGAAACTATGGACCTTATTTGGTAGTGTATGAGTGTGGTGGAAAATTGTATGAAGGTAGATTAGGTGCCATGACAGCTGATTGGCACGGTCTAAAATTACAGAGGGTTGCGTTGAAGGAAGAAGCGCAAGATAAGGTTCAACTTTGGGAAGATGGGCCTTATTGGGCGACAAAGAATATCAGCGCGGAAAAACCGGAAGATTACGGTTATTATTTCTGGTGGGGTGACACGATTGGGTATAAGCGAGAGGGTGACAAGTGGGTCACTGCTAAAGGATATAATACAAATTTCTCGTTTAGTAAATACGATATTTCGACATACGGAAAAAGTATTTCAGAATTGGAGAGTAAAGGGTGGATTGAAAAGAAGAATGGTACTTATGTTCTAACTTCTAATCATGATGCGGCGCAAGCGCATTGGGGTGGTAATTGGCGTATGCCGACTAAAGAGGAGTTTGATAATCTTCTAAAAAAGTGTGATTGGCGCTGGACTCAGGTGAACGGGGTTGATGGTTATGTCGTTCGTGGAAAAGGCGAGTATTCCTCTAAGTCAATCTTTCTCCCCTGCGCCGGCGACGGCTACGGGACTTCGCTCCGCAATGCCGGTTCGTTCGGTTTCTTTTGGTCGTCCGTTCCGGGCTCGGACAACAGCAGCTCGTGGTTCCTCGGCTTCTATTCGGGCTCCCACCGCGCGGACTACTACTACCGCGGCAGCGGGCGGTCTGTTCGTCCTCTCCAAGGGTTCACCAAATAGCGAGCATACGCGAGCGCATTCAATTCTTTAATTTCATAACAGAATGATCGAAAACACAATAAACGACGATGTGACGATAGCTGGGAGGGCGAGCGTCCTCGCGAGCCGTTATCGTATCGTTCGTCAGCTTGGGGCCGGCGGTATGGGTTCCGTATGGCTTGCCGAGGATACTCAGTTAGACGGCAAGCTGTTCGCGATCAAGATGCTGCCGTCGATTCTTGTTTCTAATAAGCGTGCGTACAATCAGCTCAAATCGGAAGCGCTTGTGGCGATGAAACTTGTTCATCCGAATATCGTTCAGATACGCGCATTTGAGGAGAATAACGGCAATCCGTTTTTGGTGATGGATTATATCGACGGCGAGACGTTAGATGATTGGTTAGGGGATAGGGGGCAGGAGTCAGGGGTTAGTGAGGAAGAGGTTGTTAAACTTCTTAAGCCGATAGCGGAGGCACTTGATTACGCGCATGCGGAAGGTGTCGTTCATCGCGACATAAAGCCTGCGAATGTGATTGTCCGAAAGGATGGGCGTCCGTTTATCCTTGATTTCGGCATCGCTCGCGAGATACAGGAGACGCTTACGCGCGTTACCGGCAAGATGTCATCGGGTACGCTAATGTACATGTCTCCGGAACAGCTCAACGGCGACATGCCGAAGAAAGAACAGGATATCTACTCCTTCGCAGCGATGGTATACGAATGCTTAAAGGGTGAACCGCCGTTTTGTCGAGGTGCGATAGAGGATCAGATAAAGAACAAAGAACCCGAACCGCTGGTAGGGCGCGTTGTCCCCAACGCGCCGAACGGCGGCGGTCTGGGGACAGACCGCCCTACCATCGCCGACGCAGTGATGCGAGGTCTTGCGAAGAAACCGAACGATAGGCCGAAGAGTTGCGTTGCGGTGCTGGAGAAGAAATTTAACCGTGTAGAACGTGTAGGTCGTGTAGAGCCGAGATGGCAATTATCGGGAGGGGGAGCGTTCCCGCGAAACGTAAATTCTAAGAATGGAAATCGTATATCTCTGACGCGGAATGTGAAGACCGGTAAACATGTCGTTGCGGTGAAGAAAGGTGTTGCTGTTTCCGCAAGGCGTAACGAATCATTGCATCCGCCCATGACGGGCGTCAGTTGTACCCGTAATACAGGACCGGATGCTTCAAGGGTTTCTTCGACATCGCGAAAGAACTGGTTGTCGAGGAAAGGGATTGTCATGCTTCTTGCGGGAGCAACTGTGCTTATATCCTGTGTCGGTGCGGCATGGTGGTTGTGTTCTCCAGATGAACTTGAAGTCGAAGCCAGAAGATTGCGTTCTCAATTGTCTGATCAGTATATGAAGATGCAAAGGCTGTCGGATGATAACGGGTTCGCTCAAAGTAAGAAGGAGATTTATGCTGTCGTTTTGCAGACGGACGAAAATATCAGTCGAAAACGATGGTCGTCCGTTATCCGTAATTGTGAGACGGCCCAAAAAATGATAGACAGACTTTTTGTGGAAGATGTGGATAGATGTGCAGCGCGTACCGCTTCCAATGCAGCGCAAACCGCAAGGGAGTCTGCTGAAAGGACGTTCGCCGAAAAATATGCACCTTACGAGTTGCAGAAGGGGGTGCTTATGTTTAAATCTGGCGAGAGGGAGCTTGCGCAGCGTGAATTTAAAAAAGCGACAATTATATTCAAGAAGGTGGAACAGCATTTTCAGGAAGTGAGGAAGTTGGCGATAAAGCGAAACCTTGAAACTGTGAGAAAAGAAGAGGATGCATGGCACCGATCTGAAGTGGAGAGCGTTCGTGCGAAAGCAAGTGTTGAAATAAGTGCGCTTAATCGCATAGATGATGCGGACGGATTCGGAGAAAGTAAGCGAGAAGCTGCAGATAAATTCAAAGAAGCGGAAGATGCGTTTGAAGCCGGACGTTGGCAGGAGGCGAAGAGCGGATATGAAAATGTCGTCGATCTTGCTGCAAAAGTAATCTCGTCGGATGTGGAACGAAAACGTGCGGCAGGGGCAAAGAACAAGGCGTTAAAAGCGTCAATAGCCGCAGCTAAGGCCGGAGCAAGACGGTATGCGGCATGGAATAAGGCGATGCAATGGTGGATGGAAGGGGATACAGCGTTTAAATCCATGCGGTTTTCGGTAGCCGAGGAAAAATTCTCTGAATCAGAACGGCGGTTTCATGCAGCTGAGAAAAGTGCAAAATCAAACGCCTTGTCGGAAAAATCATCTCAACCTAGTCGCGAACAGCTGTTTAAACGTCCGGTGTCGATGAATTATTGCCGACACTGTGGGTATCCCCTGGCGAATGCTGATGTGGTGCCGCGTAGTTGCCGGCAATGCGGAGGAAATCTTTTTGGAGAATAACAGGAGTTGTATGAGAATTATATCTTTCGTTATAGCGCTTTCGGTTTTGCCTTTTTTAACTGCGAATGCGAAGACCTGTCCGCGGTGTTCGCAGAATGCATTGCAAACTGATCGGTTCTGTTCGTCGTGCAGATGGGATTTTAAAAGGTCTTTCTCCCCGGAGAACAATTCGACACCAAGTAGTCCTGTCGCTGTTAAATCAAATGTCGTACAGCCGTATCATAGGCAGTCCGACAGGATTGAAAGCAGGAATCGGATACAGAAAGATAAAATTTTCACTTTCAGCCATCATCTTGTGCGCGTAAATGAGTCAGGCGTCGTTACACCTCTGAAATTCTCGATTTTCAATTCTTGTTCACTTCCGAGTGATAACTGTTGCAGAGTATATGGATTCGATATGGCGTTATGGAGTTCATTGAACTATGAAGTGGCGGGAATAGGCATTTCGGCGTTGGGGACTACATCTCATTCATTATACGGATTGTCGGTTGCGTTTGTCAGCCAATCTGAAAAGGTTTACGGAATTCAGATCGGATGGCTTAATGTCGCCGATGAGCTGTACGGGTTGCAGATCGGGTTTTTTAATAATGCAGGTTCTGAGTCGTGCGGTTTGCAAATTGGCGTAATCAATATAATCGGAGCATTTCCTGATAATCGTACGATACCTGTCGTTAATATGAATTTTTAATTATTCGGACATTCACTGTAAACATGCGTTTTTAACAGAAATGATTGGCAGGAGAGGATAAATGAACGAGAACAGCATAAGTAACTGGAAAACAATCGTTGATAAGCCGGTGAACGGTAATTCGCTTGGACGCATCGACCAATACGAGCTTATCCGCGAGTTGGGCGGTGGTGGTTTCGGCACGGTGTTTCTTGCGCGGGATACCGAGAGCGAGGTCGATGTTGCCGTGAAGGGGTTGCCGCCGTTCGTCAAGAACAATCGTGAAGAGATGGAAAACATCCGTTCTAACTTCCGTCTTGTTCATGATCTCCATCATCCGCATATCGCCGCAGCGCTTGTGCTCCATCCAGCGAAGAGCGTATCGTATTTTGCTGAAGATGTAAAACAGAAACTTCGCATCCTGGCAGGCGACACGCTCCTTGTAATGGCTTACGCCCCCGGTGTTACGCTTTCCCAATGGCGAAAGCAGTTCCCGGAAAATAAAGTTCCCGTAGAAAAGGCGATAGAGATCACGCGCCAGATTGCGGACGCTCTCGACTATGCGCATGAACGTAAGGTTGTGCACCGCGACATCAAGCCCGCAAACGTCATGATCGAGACGGATTTGGACGGCAAGGTTACGGCTCGTGTTCTCGACTTCGGCCTTGCCGCTGAAATCCGCTCGTCCATGGGGCGCGTATCGCGCGAGATACATGACACATCCGGGACGCGTCCATACATGGCTCCGGAACAGTGGCTCGGCGGACGGCAGGGGCCTGCTACTGACCAGTATGCGCTTGCGGTTCTTTTTCATGAGCTTGTAACCGGTGAAGTGCCTTTCGCTTCGGTTTTCCAGACCGGCGATCCCGTGGTGATGATGAATGTGGTCGGACGCGAAGATCCTAATTTGCCGTCCGATTTACCCAAACCGGTCCGCCTTGCACTTGCAAAGGCCTTGGCGAAGAAAACTGAAGAGCGTTTCGCCACCTGCGGTGATTTCGTGAAGGCACTTGAGGGAACGGTTCGTGTTTCCCGCAGAGGCGCGGAGAAGCGGAGCGGTTGGGGGTGGAAAATCGCTGCTTGCATTGCGTTTTTCGGTGCAACAGCAGGAGGTGTGTGGTATTGGCAGGATGTAAAGTCTAAGGAAGAGGCGAGAATAGT
>SUVZ01000256.1 GCA_015061765.1 Lentisphaerota bacterium | reverse complement strand
AGTCCTGATGAATGCCATTTGACGACTTGAACTCGGGGCGTTCTGACATCAGCCATAGAGATCCAGTACCCTTTTTGATGAGCTTCCCGCGATTGCGACCTTCATGAGCCTGAAATGTAAAAGCGCATTGCATTTCGCGGTCATTTTCACCGATGTCCACCTCAAGGAAACAATCGTCATCAGCTCGGACTCTGCGAATCCTGTTGAAAGCCTCCCATTCGGCATCATCCTTGGCATTGAGTTTCACAACGACATTCTTGGGCAGTAGAACATCATCCTCCGCAGCGGGATTGCCCTCTGGCGAGAAGCTTTTTGAGTCCGCCCATGAACCGTTCTCGCCGCCCACCCAATTATACGTAACAGTTTCCGCAAAGGCAGAAAAAGCCACAAACATGAATGCCGCAGCAGAGGTCAAATGGTTTCTCATGATCGAATCCTTTCAAGATACACTAACACTTGAAGAAAAGGATACCAAAACCATTTTTTTTTTTCAACAGGAATCGCAAAATTAAATCATGATTGCGGCACTAGGGCGAAGCCATCGGCGATAACCACGCCATAGGACTTCGATGCGATAATCTTCAACATGGAGCCAGGGGCGAAGTCGAACACACCGGCCTCCTGCCAGGTTCCTGTTCCGATGCTCTGGTTCACCGTTATGCGCTTCACATCGCCAGAAGAAGATATTTCAAGAGCCGTAGAGGATTCCGTCTTAGCGGAATGCATGTAGGGCACGCGCCACAGGAGCTTGTATTTTCCGGCCTTTTTGACAGGAAGCGGATATGTCACATCACCGACGCCGGTGCTGTCTGAGAAATCAACGCCCCAACCGTGTCCGCCCGGCGGATAATGCGAGGACTGTCCAATCTGGTCACCGTTCGCATTGTGGAGACTTTTCCATTTCGCCCCGAACGTAACGCCAGGCGTTTCATCGTCCACTATTATCCAATCCTTCACTGACGGATCGGGATTGCCGGGGAAGTCTCCGCCGAGATTGCGCTGCAGCTCGCGCACCAGCCCCTTCTTCCAGATGTCACGAGGTACGCACTTGCGAGCCTTGCACATTGCAGCCGCTTCGCCTGCGGCACATCCCAGTTGGGAAAGTGTATTTACGACACGCGGACCGCCAAGCCCCACATGGGTGCAGCTGAAGCAGCGTCCCACCACAAAAAGGTTGGATATGTTGCGCGAATATATCGAGCGGTACGGAATCCAGTAGCGTCCATAGTGCGGCTGCTGGCATGTCGTGAGGAAATCAACGCCCGGACGGAAGTTGTCATAGTGCAGATCAACACTCCACGAACCAGCAGCGATCGCATCATCGAAAATGTGATTCTCCGTGACATCCTTTTCGGAATATATCCAGTCGCCGAGCAGACGACGGGATTCGCGTTTGCCAAGCAGAAACGGTACGTTATCCAAAACAAGACGCGAATTGACCGGATTCTTCTTCGCACGGGAGAATGAACCATAGATCGCAAGTAGCAGACGGTCCCTGATCGCCTCGCCCTCTTCGATTATGTTACGCCGTATTCCATATTCCCAGTTCCATTCTCCACGCACAGCCACCTCGCCCTGCGCATGCTTCTCTGCCCAAGGAGCCGAGAACGGGATATCCGTGTTCGCGGCCGCACTGGTCCACATCAAGGATGCGCCCAACGTGTGGTCATCAGCCTTCTCCGGCGCGAACGACTCATTGAATTCTTCACGTGCCTCGCGCCCCATGCGCCAGTCGGCGCCAGCAAAATATCCAAGCCAGCCATCACCTGTCGCATCGCAGAAAAGCGGAGCGCGGAAGCGGACGACGCGATTCCGTTTCCAATCAAGCGCTTTGACTGCGGTAATCTTTCCGTTTTCAGTCTCTGCCGCGAACATCCTTGTGCACAAATGCAGATGCAGCGACTTTTCGTCCTGCACTATCCGCATTCGGTTCGCATCAGAGAGAACCATGTTCGGATCGCGGTTCATAAACCAGCCGCGCAGTTCGCGGACAAGCGGATATTTCGATTCGCCCGCAGACCATACACGTATCTCCGACGATGAATTGCCGCCAAGGACGGGTCTGTCCTGTATGAGTGCAACCCTCATTCCTCGCCTAGCCGCCGCCACTGCGGCGCATGTACCGGGCAGGCCGCCGCCCACGACAACGAAATCCACGTCAACTGTCTCATCCTCTTTCGCCACACGGGCATCCAACGCACCGACCGGCGGGCAATTCACGTCGCCATCCTTTATCAGCACAACGCCGGCGCAACGCCCATCGAAACCATCCTGGTCCATAAGCGCAATCCTTGCAGCACCCTTTTCAAGACGGATCATCCCGCCGTCCTCCCATGCCCATTCACTCTGCGACACACCAAATGTGCGCGATAGGACCGCATCCCCTACACTGACCTTGAAAGCACCGGCGCCATCTGTCCACTTGCGCGAACGCACCCACACGCGCCAGTCGCCCGCCTCCGGAACGTCAATACGCGCCGTTGCATCAAGCACTCGCAATCCGCAGCCGTGCGCAAGAAGGTACGGAGAGCCCATCACATCCATAAACTGCACATCGGTCTTCCAGCCTCCGTTATCGAAGCTCTGCGGATAGATTTCTATGCGTTTGCATTCGGAACTGAACGGTTCTTCAATCCAGCGGGCTATCCGTGACGACTCCACCTTGCTGACGGCATGGCCGAAACCGATACTGCCATAGATCGCCTTATCCTTCGAAGGACAGGCGTTGAAAGCTGAGAAACCTGCATGGGGCGGCGCGACGGTATCCGTAAACCCAACGGTGAACCTTACGGGACACGTAATGAGCGATGCGAAATGCACCCCATCGAAATACGGCGCGTTGCGCTCTGCTGCGGCAATGTTTTCCGGCAGCTGCGACTTCACCAAGTTCGGCCAACCTGCCTGGCGACCGTCTATTTTGTGGCAGAGATGCGCTGTAATCGCTGGAACACCGAACGTCGCCTTGCGGAATCCGCCATTGAGGGCAACAAGCGCGAGCCCCATTCCTCCGCCCTGGCTACCGCCTGCGTACGTAAAGTCAGAATCGTTGCTCTCCGGACGGCGGCGCAGCCACTCAACTACCCTGTTGATGGCAAGAATCGCACCATAGTAGAAATACTCTTCGCGACTCGCGGCAATGCCGGTACGTGTATAGCGCGGCTCTTTTACCGGGTAGAGCTTTGAATAGTGTTCATCTTCCTTCTTTTGGAGCGCGTTGTGTTCTGGTCCACGCTTCGCCGCCCCAGGAATCGGACGGTAGTAATGGACGTTCATCACAAGCCCGATCCTATCTGGCGAAATCTTTCCAATTGTTCCAACGGAAGGTCCTGCTCCTGGCACATTCACCCGTACGGGGAACGGACCCTTCGACAGATCCTTGGGCCGCGAAAGATAACCGTAAACCTTGCGTCCGAAGGGATCGCTTAGCGAAACCATATACACGTTGCATCCATTGGTGGACATTGACGGTATCGGCTCCAGTTTCACATCTTCAGGCACTTTGCGGTTGTAGCTCGAAATCGCATCGCGCCAGAACTCCTCGAAATCCTCCGGACGCTTGTCGCCGCCGGAGATCTGTTCTTTGGAGAACACAGCGCCCCAGCGTTTCATCGTTTTTCCGCACTTGACCGTAAGCAGTAGAAATCCTGGGATATCCCGCGTTCCCTTTACGGTAAATTCGCGCTGTTTCGAGAGATCCACATTGAACTCGGAAAGGATCTTATCGCCAAAATTGTCGAGCCGCACATGAGCAACGCCTGTCGTAAGTGCCGACCGGACCGTAAACACCGCCTCGTCACCACACTTGTAGTTGGAGTCGGGATCGTCGCACCATACAGAGAACGGAGCGATTCCGGACTTTACGTTCTTGATTTCAAGACCTTGAATGTTCTTCGCCACAGGCTCGCCACGGGAAGGATTCTTCATCTCGCAGTTGCGCAGCGCGATATTGCGCGGAGGGCAAGAGGCATCACCGCGTAGTTCATAGGCGTACCATCCCTCTTCGGCGAGCACATTCTCTACGGTTACATCTTCAATCTGCGTATAGACAATCGGAGGATTGAGAGGCTTGTCGCGCTTCAGCCACTGATAGTCGGACATAATCTCGAAGATGGAGCATTTCGTGCGCATCGCCTTTACATTCCGGACCTTCACACCCTTGACGTAGCCACCACGGGCGGGATTGGTCTTGATGAACAGCACCCGCCACACTTCACCTTCCACCTTGCAGTTTTCAAGCGTTATGTTCTCAATGCCGCCAGAAAGTTCACTGCCGATGCCAAGCAGGGTGTGTCCGTTCACAACGGTGCAGTTGCGGATTGTGATATCCTTTGTGGGACGCGCACGGCGGCGGCCTTCAGCATTCTTGCCGCTCTTCATGCAGAATCCGTCATCGCCCTGGTCAAGGCGGCAATCCTCGATCAACGCTCGCTGCACTGAATCAAGGTCGATTCCGTCAGTGTTTGGCCCATCGCACCGCAGATCAAGGCCGCGAATCGTGACATCATCCGTGCAGAGCATATGAATTGCCCAGTTCGGGGAATTGCGTACCCGAAACCCTTCAAGACGAACCTTGCCGCAGTCCTTGAACTGGAAGAAACGCGGTCTCGGGATTTTCTTCCTGTAAGCCTCCCCATGCCAGTAGCCGACCTTGGCCTCGAAAGTTCCGGAACCTGTCACCGAAACATTGGTCGCACCAACAGCCATGACCAACGCCCTTGATTCCGGATAGAGAGCGGGATCATCCGGAAACACAAGCCGCGCTCCCTTTTCAAGATGCAGCTCAACGCCACTACCGAGAGTCAACGGACCGGTCGTCCAGTCACCGGCGGGAACAACCACGCGCCCTCCGCCCGCCTTCACCGCAACATCAAGTTTCGGCTGCAGCTCAATCGGCGAGGCAAAAGCCGCTGTTGCCGTCACGGCGGCGATTATTGGAAATATCAACTTGATTTTGCCTGTTTTCATGTCACTCCTTAAAAAGCAAGGCCGCGCATCCTCTGTCACACAGAATGCACAACACTTATGCACAATTTATCGTTTTGGCTTTCGGTTTGAAATTTTATCAATGAAGTTGAATACGCCTGCCATCATCGCACCGGAGATCGAATGCCATACGCAGGCAGCTGCGGAAAGCACTGCCGCTTCAGGGCTTGCCGGAAAATGGCGAGATGCCAGCACTGTAGCAAGCCCTGCGTTCTGCATCCCGACCTCGATCGAAATAGTCCTTTTTTTGGAACGCGAAAATCTTGCGCAAACGCCAACTGCATATCCAAGCGCATACCCAAGCATGTTATGCAGCACAACCGCTGAGAACACAACGGCGGCACAACCGACGATCTTCGCTCCATGCGCCGCACTCACCCCGCCGACGATACATGCAAGACCCAACACCGCCACTCCTGGCATAAGCTTTGCAATCTCCCCATAGAAACTGCACTTGCCGAAGAACCTGTTGATCAGAAATCCTGCGGCAACCGGCGCAAGCGTCACAAGCAAGACGCTTCTGAACATTCCAATTCCATCAATGTCAACACGTTCGCCAACCAGAAACAGCATCAGGAACGGGGTCATTATGGGGGCAAGCAAAGTCGATACGGTCGTCATGCCGACAGAAAACGCCACATCACCCTTGCACAGGAAGCTCATGATGTTGGATGACACTCCACCCGGACTGCAACCTACAAGAACAAGACCGATCGCAACCCCATCCGGGAATCCGAAAACCTTCACTATGGCAAAAGCGCACAGCGGCATGATCGTATATTGCGCGACCGCACCTAACGCCATGTCCAAAGGACGCTCCGCAAGCATACGGAAATCCTGAAGCGAAAGGGTCATCCCCATTGTCAGCATTATGATGCCAAGCACAACAGTCTGGCTTGTGCCATGCACCCATGAAAAAACCTGCGGGCAGAAATATGCAAGCACCGCACAGGATGCGACA
>SUVZ01000255.1 GCA_015061765.1 Lentisphaerota bacterium | reverse complement strand
AGCCGCACGTATCCATGGCGATGGCCGCATATCCGCGTTTCGCCCAGAGCTCCACCCACTCACGATAAGCCGTGCCGTTGCCGCCGTGAACGCAAACCATCGCCGGAACGCTCCTGCCGTCAGCAGTTTTGGGTATGGCGTAGCATGCCAGAAACTTTGTGGGCTTACCCTTGTACGCAAGGCCTTCCAGCCAGACATATCGAGCCGTCACCGTTCCGCTCTCCGTAACGACGCTCAACTGGTTGCTCTTCGCCGCAAAAGCCTCGCACGGCCAGGATTGAGGTGTGCGATAGAGTTCTTCAAGATTCCATTTTGCCGTCGCCGGCAAAGCATGAACGCAAGTCGCATCCAGCGCGAGCCATAAGCCAAGAATGAATTTCAAGGATTTCATTTCGATTTTCCTCCTTCAATCAACCGCTCGATCTCTCCGGCGAGCTTTTCACGATGGGTTTCCATGTAAGCGGGATTGGCGGAATAGTCGTCGAGCGCACGATAAACGTTTTTCGGCACGACAAGAAGCGGGTTTTTCGCATCGAGACGCTTTAGCATCGCGAAATATTCGTAATCCTCGATCCCGTCGCGAAGCATCTCCATGCGGATGCAGCTAACTGGATCGGCAATTACAGTCTCTTTCTGCCGTCCGTTGCGGGCGGCAAGCGGCGGATAGCAGAATCTACCATCGCCGTTTCCCCATACCGACACTTTCACGCCGGGATTGTACCGCTTGCCCCAGCCGACTGGATCAAGATAAGGATCCTGCTGATTATTCAAATCCGGATATCCGGCGCGGCCGCTCCACCACACTACCGTCCAAATCAGAATCCCGGAGATATCCTCATCCCAGCTCTGCCACAGCCACACCCTGAGATCGGTTCCCGGGTGATCTATCTGGCAGCCCGGCAAGGTGGCGGGAGGACTGCTGCAGATATACCACCACATTTCATCTCCGCGCGCTCGACACTCGGCAAGTTCCGGCACATGCAGGTGATGCGGCACGGGGCACCATGTATTGATCGTATCCATGAGATCCGTCGTGCACCGGTTGGTGATCATCCGCCTCAGTTTAGGCGCATACTTCTTTAACGTTTCCATGCCGGCATTCACAAATGCATAATCCTGCCCGAGAGGCTCGTCGAACCAATATACAAACGCCTTGTCTATCCAGCCCTTTTCTTCGAAATGCCGCTCCACTTCCTGAAGATACATTTTCATCATTTTCTCATACAGCAAACTGCCGCGCTCAACTCCGGCGATCTGCGCTTTATGGCGGATATTCTGATTGCCGCCGCCCAGCCCCTGCAAAGGAACTTTAATCGCGTTATAGTGATATTTTGCGATAGCATCCTCCATTTCCCGATCGAACTTCTCCCAATCGATCATGAGCGAGAGCTTCTGCGTATCTTTGAGATTCTTCCACTTGAGAACCGGTTGTGCATCGGCAATCGGATATGGCGATATATGGTTGTCGCCGAGGAATTTCAGATAACGCTCCTTGACGGCGGCCTTGTCCGCAGCGTTGGTTGCACGATGGTAATGATAAATCGTATTATAGTTAATGCCGAAAGGCGTCTTCACCGTCATTTCGTCCGGCAGTTCAAACCCGAACACCTCGACCTCGAAAGGAACGCGCAGCACCTTCTCCGCCGAAGCTTCCGATTCCTTGTACTTTACGAGCAGCGCGCTGCGGTAAACCCCCTTCGGCGTACCCTTGGGCGGCTTAACCTTGATCCAGAACGGCGTGCTTTCTCCGCCTCTCGCCGGCCACAATCCCCCATCCTGAGGCGGCAATGCATCAGGCCAGGCGTCTCTCGTTCCGAGCTGATCGGTGGTTATGGTAATATCAAGATAATGTTCGCGCAGAATCTCAACGGCGGAAACGTCAATCGCTCCTTTTTTGAAAACTCCCCAACGCTTCGCGGTGAGCGGCCCTTCAACTTCAAGTCGCACATCCTGCAAGTCTCGCTCCGGCGTAACCACTAATTGTGCGGCTTCCGCCTCATTGGCGGCAGTCTTGACCGTCACCGCACCGGCCGTGGCCGACGGAACTTCGGCATCGCGCATGACCTTGCGCCCCGAACTTGCGCGCCACAGCTGAATTCCGTCCGCCGACTCCGGCAACCGCTCGCCGAACGTATCTACGCGGTAGTCTAAACTTCCCGCTTCAAGAAACACCGCACCGGTGGCCTTTTCTACAAACCGCGTCTTGCCGGCCATTCGCACCGGCTTACCCTCGAAATGACCGGAAAAGCCGAGCATACCAATATGAATGCGATCCTTGGGAGCGCCTTCCATGCGCAAGCGAAGTAACACCTCGGCGCAAGGGAATAATTTTGCCGGAAACGATATCTTATACGGCGTAGCATCGGTAATGCTGGCAAGCTGCGTCCAGTCCGATCCGCCGTCGGCGGAAGCCGCCACCGTCAAACGTCCGCCCTTGCGGTATACGCTTGCTATTGTACCTTCCGCGTCTTTAAACCTGCGATTGGGAAGCGAAAAACGGTACAGCACTTCACCTCCGGAAGGAATATCGAGTTTGAAGCCGCTTCGAGCGCCGCTGCGCGCCCAGACGAACGGACGCGCCGCTGCACAGACGGGAGCCTTCAGTTGAGTCGTAAACGAATAGCGATTTCCGCACACAAACTCTCCATGCCCCAGTTCCAACCCCTGCTCTTTGCGCCACTCAGGAACGAGTTCAACCATCCTTGGTGAATCAAAAAGCGTCAAGCCCTGCGATTTCCATTCCCGCAACTCAATCTTACCCACCATGCTCGTCGGCGACGGCGGTGTTTTAAACACTGTTTTAAGTTCTTCCCACCCGCTGGTTATATGAGCGCTGTTTATCACCCAGTGAAAAGCGTTTTCAAACACAAGTTCGGAACCGGTACGCTCACGGTTTACCCAATACGCCATTCCGTAGAAAGTATCGGGGCGATACTCATATTGCCTTACACGCCAGCTGCCGTTTATTCTCTCGCCGGCCTTGCCGCAAATCGCCATCGCAACTCCCCCGTCTCGCCCTTTGCCGGGCATGAGCGAACAGACCCCCGGTTTGGAAGGCTCCCACTTCAAATCGGAAACGGCATAAGCCGTCATGCAGAAAACCGTCGCTGCCGACATGACGAGCGCGTTAATGCAATATGCCGAACCCGTAATTTTCGTTAAGCTATGTTTCATCATGCTTATCTTGCCTTCATTTCGTAAACACCGCAAGTAAGATTCTTTTCGGGCATTCCCGGCAACCGAAGCGTCGCAGTCGTTCCTTCGGGAACTGTGAACGAATAACAGCATTGACCGTCAGCGTCATACCGCCATGAGCTTTTCACAACACCGTGACGTGTACGATATTCCGCCGAACAAAAGCCGATGCGCTTATCGGGATGCGGAGCGAGAACAAATTTACGATAACCACCATCCTTTCCCGGCCGTATTCCTGCCATCGTTCGGTACATCCAGCCCAACACCGCACCGTATGCGTAGTGGTTGAAGCTGTTCATCGCCACTGGGCCAAAGCCCTTCTCCTTCGTATAGCCATTCCATCGCTCCCAGATTGTGGTAGCGCCCTGATCGACCGAATACAGCCATCCGGGGCAACCACGCTGAAGCAATACCGAATACGCAAGATCGGAATCGTTGAGTTCATCAACAAGTGTATCAAGGAGAATCGTTGTGCCAAGAAACCCCGTACGTGGCCTAAATCCATCGGCCTTGAGGGACGCAGTGAGCTCATCAGCCGTCCTCTTCACGTCAGCTGGTGATTTGAGAAGTCCAAGCCGAATGAGAAATAGAGCTGGAGTCTGCATGCCGCGCAGGAACTTAGGCGCTAAACCGTCGGCATCGAGATGCTTTTCACGAAATTCCGCAACCGCTTCCTTCTCTTCGGCGGCGAATGCTTCCACTGCCACATTCCGGCCAATGGCCTTGCCCATCTCGCACATCATTCTGAGATCCATGATACGGTAGCATGCGCCAAGGAAGTCCCAGTACCTGCGCATATCCTCTTCCGTCTCTCCTGTCCAGAACGGATTATCTGCATACTTTGAACCCCATCCCCGACGCCATGCCTCATATTTCTCCATCGAAAGCCAATCAGCCGTCTGTTTTTCCTTTTTACCGGTTATGTACTTCGTACGCTTGAGAAGTGACATAAAATTACACATCGCATCCCAGTTGTCGCTGATGATACGTGTATCGCCAAACTGCTTCCACACGGCATAGGGAACTATCACACCTGCATCGCTCCAACCGATGCGATGGCCAGAGCCTCCGGCCGGTCCCGGCGGCGCGACACTCCTGAACGAGCCCGGATGATTCGGCATACGGTCATTGACGGAGCGCTCCCCTTCCTGCATTTGAGTGTCACGCATATCGGTCATCCACTTCATGAAAAAGCCATACACATCAGCGGCGTATACTGCAGCCCCGGAGAACGCCTGGGTGTCGCCGGTCCATCCGAGCCGTTCATTGCGCTGCGGACAGTCGGTAGGCACAGAAAGGAAGTTCGAGCGCATCCCCCAGACGCAATTGGAAATAAGCTTGTTTATTCCCTCGTGCCCGGTTACAAGAACGCCGGTCTCATCTTCCTTGGCGATCGACATGACAGGAAGATACCTGATCGAAGAAAACGACACTTTTCCAGTTGCCGTAAACGAGAAATAGCGTCCGCCAAAAAACGAAAAGGTCGGCATGTATGTCTCTTCTCCGTATCCGGAGAAGGTATACTGCGCAATAGTGCGCGCTTTCCGGTAATTGGCGAAATACGCGCTGCCGGCAGGGCCGTCGTTGCCACGGATTTTCTCTCCCTGACTATCGTTCAGCATTTCGGCAGGGCGGGCGCAAAGCATCGTTCCTCTCTCGGCAACTGCTGTAAATTCAGGCACCCCCGACGCATTCTGTCCAAAATCAACCACCAGCGTCTCTCCGGGCAGCAGTTCCACCTTACCGGAAAGCTCCCCGCGACGCAATATCTTCACTTTGCCGAAACGGTCCTCTGACGCACCTTCCGCTCCCTTCCATACATAGATCGACTTCGGCATAAGCGTAAGATCACGGCGCACCTTTATCGACCGTCCTTCCATCGGCGTAAGTTCCCCGGAAAACTCATGATTGAGTTTAGCCGCCGGCCAATCAACATTACCAGTCTTGCGCCAAGCAGTTTCGACACGCGCATCAAAATCTTCGCCCCAATATATCTCCGCATGCGTTACCGGACTGTAATATGCGCCTCGCCATGACTCATCCGTGGCAACCTCACTCACAGAACCATCCGAGAACCTGAATTTAAGTACACCGTGGAAACCGGATTCTTTCTTGGCCTTCAAATACGGAGCCTTCACGACTTTATCGCGCCACCATCCCGTGGAAACCTCGGCGGCAAGGACATTCACACCGCCCTGAGCTCTCTCCATCAGCGATGTCACATCGTATGTGAATGTCGAGCGGCGTTTATCTACATGCGTAAGCCCGGGCTTGAGAAAGTCTTCGGCGCCAACCTCAATGCCGTTCATCCAAACGCGAAATACGCCAAGCCCCGTCACCATCCACTCTGCCTTCACCACTTCAGATCGGTTTGTCACCGTCTTCACAAACGCGGCCGTATCGCAAACTCCGTTCGTACCGGGCGGCAGTTTTGCATCTACTCCTATGAATGTAGCTAACAATAGTGAAATCATAGCCCCTTACCAAACTTCGATATTATGACGTTGTTGCAAGAACCGGTAGGGCGGCGTGTCCCCACGCCGCCGCGGCGGGCTGAGGACAGCCCGCCCTACCAAATTCCCATTGATCTGCAATTGTCGCATTATTGTCAGTCAATCGTTTCCAAAAGCCAGATGCGAGGTCCGGTGGACGAAAGCACAAACGAATCCGTATCTCTACCGATAACATCCCCGGTCATCACATCACGAATTGTTTTATACCGGCGTTCAAGCCTGACTTCCGTTCGACCTGTCTTCGTGAAAG
>SUVZ01000254.1 GCA_015061765.1 Lentisphaerota bacterium | reverse complement strand
CCGCTGGACATTCCGGCAGTCACGCCGGCGGTATGTCCGTTAAGACGTATCTCGCTGCGGTAGTTGATGCCTTCAGGACGGATGAATATCTTTCTTCCATCCCATTCCTTTGGAAATGCAACCTTCGTACGGTACGTGACGGTATAGAATTCGCGGTTCTCGCGAAGGTCGGGAATGAGGCGGAGATCGTATTTGTTGTTCAGGCCCTGATACGGTTCAGGAACGATTCCGTTCTCCACCAACGTCGCAAGCACCGTGCCGGGAACTTTTGCCGGCATCCATACACCGGGATTGGAAGCCTGCTCCATCTCCCATGGTCCGGTCGCCTGCAGAATGCCGGCTGAACCCACACTCGAAGCCATTGCACAGAATGCAACCGCCACCAACAAAAACGACAACACGCTCTTCATCGATATTTCACCACTCCAAAATCACCTGATGCCGAGGATGAATCCGCGGGCGTTGGCGAAGGCCTTGAATATGGCCGGCGTAACATTTCCTTCACCGGAAGAGAACTCAACGCGAATCTCCTGCGCCGGATCAGAAACCCTGAAGCGGATCGAATGGTTACCCGCGCCTGAACATTCTCCTGCAAGCACATCTCCGACATACACCTCGGCACTACCGCCAGCCATGTCAATCTCGACCCGATACGGTCCTTCACTCCTCACCGTTCCAAAGACAAATCCGTCCATGACTGCAATGCCGCCCGAAGCATTGGTCGTAACCGAAGGTGATACACGGGTTATGTCAAAGCGCTTGCCCAGTTCGCTTGAAAATGTGGGACACCAGTCATACTCAACCGCGCCAATATCCATCTTCCCATTTGAAATGCGCTGATTACCCAAAACATCCGCATCGCCGACGTTCTCCGTCGCATACGCCGCATCACCTTTGTCGATAAGCGACACTGCGCCTAGAATCGGACGGCAATCAGCATCCACCTCTGCAAATGCGCCGCTTTTGCCTACAATCGTACTGTGAAGCTGCAATACGTAATCTTCTTCTTTGATAATACGATTTATGCCTTTATCACCAGCAACAACATAGCAGTTTGTGCAATAGAGTTTTCCTGTTTTACCAAAATAATATTTTCCACCCAAAACCGCCGTATTCACAATCGCCTTGTCTTCATCGGTATTCCAAACCAACACCTGTGAAGCATCACTGTCCGCAAGATTTCGATTATGGGAACCTATAGTACAACCCTCAACGACTTCAGGGAAACACATTGTACCGTTGCCATAATTTCTGTCAATAATCGAACCATACCAGTTGCAACCATAACCGGCGGCCCCAGACGCATCATTCAGCACACCAAAATTACCGATGACCCGGCAACGACGCACCACCGCATTGCAGATAGTACCGACAGCAGCAGCATTATTGGAAACTACGCAGTTCTCAATTGTCGCTCCCAATGGTGATGCGGAAAAGAATGCAGCACCCATCATGTTATCATGAAGATCATTCTTAAGACCAACACCAACTCCGCGACCGCCGGTCAACGTAAATCCACGCACGACGGCGCCATTATTGGCATATACACATCTAACAGCATTAGTGCCGGTACGGTATGCCTCGTTGTCAATCTGATCTCCGATAGCGGCGGCACCGACAATAAACGTCTCTTCCGCACCTGCTGTACCAATCAACGCCACATCTTCGGGAACGACAACACGCGATTCCACATTGCCGCTCACCACCTGAGAACCTTCCGCATCTGCGTATGTTCCTGGAGCAACGTAAATCGCATCTCCCGAGAACGCAAGATCCGTTGCCGCCTTGATCGTTGCCTTCGCGGAAGCGGAAGATTTACCGTCATTAGCGTCATCGCCGTCTTTCTGATTGACATACCATTCCTTGCTATAAACCGCACCGAGCGATATCTTACCTTCATGAAGAACCGGCATCGTTCCGTCAATATCACCTGTCATCAAACTGCGTGTAATGCCATCCAGATCTTCCGAATAGGAACTTGCATTATAGGCAGGTGACTTAACGGATATCCGATAGTCATTAACATCAGCATCTGCAAAACATGGATTGTCTATCGCCTTACTGTCATTCCATAAATCATTGACAATACTTGTCTTATCAGTAAGCCCATATACTAGCGACGCATAAAGTTCACTGCCACTTACAAACAGATGGGTACGGCCATTCGGAGTGTTTTGGGCCCGCAAATCGTATGTGCAGAAATACACTTGAGCAGAATCATGAAACGCACGGTTATTATCCACACCGCCCGTGTTTGTAATTCTGTTGCCTGCAAAAACGCATGAAGCGAACACTCCGAACCGTGTAACTTTCCTGTACGATACATTCTCGTATATCTTAGTTCTAATGAAAACACCATTACGAGTAGCCGAATAAAATTTTGATGCATTATTTGAAATGACACAATCAACACAATACGCTCTGTGTCCATTACTGACAAATCCACCGCCGTCTTTATCCGTTATCACCGAAGAATAACAGCCCGTTATGGTAAAACCCTGCAAAAACGAAAATCCGTTATCTGGAGTGTTTATATAGACGCCATTGACGGATTCAGCTCCATAACCACCATCGGCAACGGGATCACGTTCCCCCACAATAAAAGCAGGCCCATCTCCATTGTCTGCAATGAAACCGATATTCTTAGTGACAAGTAAACGACGAGCACACTTTACGCCATCGATTTCATTTGTGGCGCAACCTGTGTTGTATGCTCCCGATGCGGCAAGCACTATCGGATAATCTCCAGTTGCCGCATCATGCGCCGCCTGCAGTGATTTCTTAGGACCTTTCTTCAGTTCCTCATTGCGGTTTTCATAATCAGCCGTGCCATCCCATTCGTCGTTGCCCTTTGCAGCGTCGACATAATACACGCCAGTCGCCTTGACTGCAGTCAACTCTACGGTCTTGTCTTCAACAGGATATGGATCAAGCGCAACTCGCACCCAATTACCCTCGTTGCGAAGCGGGAATCTGCAATTGAGCGGCTCAACAATCTTATCATCGTTTCGAATGTAATCGTTACCTACTATCGCAAACGTCCGCTCGCCTTCGGCAAGCACCGGGGACATTTTGTATATGCAAGGAATGGCCGTCGGCACAAAGGTATCACCCGAAGCGAATTCCCTCACCTCGCCATCGATCTCAACTTTCATCGCAGACTTGAACTTCACCGTCAGCGTGCCGCCCTCACAAACGGACATTGACGCCACAGCCAATGCGGCAAAACCTGCCTTCAGGATACTGGTATTGACTTTCATTTTCATGTTCATTCTCCTGTTATCGACTTACCTTATGACATTAAAATCTTATGCCGGCGGAAGACGTTCCAACCGGATGCGCTCTATGCGAAGTTTCCCCTCTCCGCCCTCGCGAATCAACAAATGATAGACATGTGATGCTTCTTTCTTGCTCAAATCCATCACATACCTGAACGTTCCCGAATCGCCGCCGGGCGTACAAACACGTCCGGAGCCGTATTTCCAAGGCTGTGCATTTACAAGCACAAGCGTCCATGTGGGCTCACTCTTCTGAATGGTGTGGATATCGGCCACAAGACGGAACCTTGTTCCCTGCTCGCCATCCCACACACCTTTAGGAAATACAAACCATGCGTAGTGATTATCCAGCTTACAAAATTTTCCGTCACTCGGCTGAAGTGTCTTCTGTGTGACATTCGAAAGCAACGGGCATTCGTCCATGGGATTTGAACTCTCCCACACGACTTCAGAATTGAAGTTGCATTCAGGCGCGGCAAACTCAACCTCTATCACTTCCCCTTCTCTACCCCAGAAATTAACCGGTGCTACTCGGAAACGGTATTTCCTTCCCGGTTCAAAATATGCGTTTGGGAACTCCTGCTCATATTTCGCGGGGCGTTCATGTTCTCGCTGCCATACATCCCCGATAAAATCACGCCGGGTATGTACGCTCCACTTGCCTTCATCGTCAAGACGATCCAACATCACCCTATACACGAAAGGACGCGGCTCTCCCGATGTAACCGGTATGGTGAGCAGAACCCCGCCACTCTCCTTTTTCGAAGCTTCCACCGTCAGCATCGAACCATCCGCGAAATACGGCACTGCGTAAATATCCTTGCGGTTCTTGAGACTGTAAGGAGCGGAAGCGGAATCAAACGGCCACGGAATCATCCACGGATTTTCGGCTCGATACTCCGCGCCGTCGCGCACATCAAACCGGCGGAATACAATCCGCGACGAATACACATCCACGATCAGCACACCGTAATTCTGCATGGCCGGCGAACTGTAACCAACCGCACCGGAACGGCCGCTCCCCCACTTCTGGAGACATCCAACATTGACTGATGTGAATTCGCCCTGCCATATCGCGCGCTCTTCGGCAAGTGTGCCGTGAGTATGTCCGGAGATATTCACTACCTGCGGAAACTTATTGAAGATCGCCCGCTTTTTCGGATGTCCCGTGCCGCAGCGCGTAGTGCCGGCCGGCGGTTCGTGCGCAAACACAAACACCGGCTTACCGGGGTTGGCGGTTGCGGCATCGGCGATCATCTTCTCACACTTGGCAAAATCCACCCCGCCAGTCATCACCTGCGGAAGCACAACATACGGAAAACCTTTTATGTTCCCTTGTGCATACGGCCCGTTCTCCGCGCCGATGTGACGCTGCATCTGCGCATAAGCCTCGGTTGCATGCTGCGCCCATTCCTTCCGACTGTTTCCCTTGTAATCAAAATAATCGTGGGCGGCATATACGAAAAGTTCCTTCGGCCGTTCAGCGGCAGAAACACCGGCATACGCTTCTTCGACGGTTTTACGGTATGCGGCATATCCTGTAGGATAATGATAGTCCGCCACATCGCCCACGTTCACAATCATCTCCACCGCATGCCTGCGGAAAAGATCGTACGCCAGCTTTACGCGCCCGCATGTGGATCTAGTCTTGCCGATATGCGTATCCGTAAGCACTCCAATGCGAAGCAGCGGCTTTTCACCGGCGAACGCTACCCCCGCACCTACCAGCGGAAACGCGCCGACACAACCGATGAATTTTCTTCTGCTTATCATTGCCGAACATCCTCCATTTTCTCAAGTCTGAGACCCGCAATCCAGAATTTGCCCTTTACATTCCACGAGCGCACCCAAAATTGCGGAGCGGCTTTTGCGACCTTGGAACCGGCGGCAATCTTAAGTGTGAACGTCTGATGCATCCAATCGTATGTTCCGCACCAGTAGCGCAAATCATGAAAAGGACTTTGAGTATATTCAACATCCATGCCGCCCGCAGCAAAATCAAGCCTCATGCCTTTTCGTCCTTTGGCGTTCGGATGAATCGTGATTCCCTCGCCTCGTACAAAACACGAAACGCGATAGGTAGCCCCCGGAACAAGCCTTCTGGCAATAGATGACAAATCAAGAGCAACGCCGACATTATCGCCTTTTGTTTCCAATCGAATAGAATCCTCTCTCCCAAAACGAATCTTGTCATCAACAAAACTTCCCTTTGAAGAATCCACCGACCAGGAAAGACCTTTAAGAAGATTGACGGCGGAACTTTGTTTTCTGCGCGCAAGTTCCGCCGGAACTGATACGGCATCAAGAAATTCCTTACGATTGTTCTCAAGCGGCGCCATGAATCGCTTACGAAGTATCGCAATGCGCTTTGCCTCGACGGAATCCCGACCAACCGCCTTGACCGCCGAATTGAGATAACCGTTGAGTTCCGCCATCACCTTATCGCTGTAGATGTCGCGGTATATCTGCAACTGCGTCGGCGGATAAATCATCGGCCCTATCTCCGTTTCGGGAATGAGGGAAGGAACAGCAACCTTGCCAATCCAAAGTTCTTCAAGACGGTCGAAGAAACGCGTCATGCTTGCCGCTCCCGCCCCGAACATCAACTTATGGTGTTCCGCCAGCAACGCTTCTATATCCAGATCAGGATTCCAGGCAAGTTTCGAAAAAACGTAGTAGTT